>JAYSRP010000299.1:0-4767 GCA_043721015.1 Synechococcales cyanobacterium
GTAACATTTTGCTGTACCAATGATTGAGTAGCTACTTGCGTTACCTTGCCCTCAAAGGTCTTACCAGTATAAGCATCTACTTTGATTAGTGCTATCTGACCAACTTGAATTTTAGCAATGTCTTGCGATCGATTCCCTGCTAGTAACTTGCGCACGCTGGCATTTGCTTCCTCTACCTGGGCTTGAGCCTGGGCAATATCTTGCGATCGATTTCCGGCCACCAGCTTACAAAAGCTGGCAATGGCTCCATCCACCTGAGATTGAGCTATTGCTCAATTACGGGCACAGCTTAAAGTTCACCAATCTAATACAGCATCAAATATTTAGAGCCAAGAAATTTGTGCTGGTAATCGACCTGAAAATTGCCTTACTCACAAGATTCTCATATTGTCAATCTATGATGCTTTTATAGGAGAACGGAGAGCCTTATGTATAAACTGATCCAAGCTATTCTAGACAGCGATGAGAAACAGGCTCTGCATCAGCTAGTCGATACCCTAAGAGCATCCAAAAACCACTATTTTTTGCGGAACGATATTCTGCAAGCATTTGCTGATGGCTCAGATGGCCAAGCCTATCACAGCTCCTCCTTGAGCCAGTTGATGCACTACACCCACGAAATGATTTTGGCCGAAGATAGCATTTGGCTAGTAGTGCGCCCCTGGATTGCCAGCCAGCAAGTCTGGCGACTACCCCCTGATTTGGCTAGCGCCGATCAGATGACTATGCAAGAACTTTTGGATATCCGCGATCGGCAGGTAGATCGTTACCAACCGCACATCTTAAACATCGACTTTCAACCTTTTTATCAAGAATCTCCGGTGATCGAAGACCCCCGAAATGTCGGCGAGGGTTTAGCCTTCCTCAATCACTACCTGTGCAACAAACTACTCACCGATTTCCAATATTGGCTAGAGGCATTGTTTAAGGCTCTGCAAGTGCTGGAATATCATGATATGGAGTTATTGATCAACGATCGAATTAAATCTGGGGTGGAATTAGCAGCACAGGTTAAGCAGGCTTTGCAATTTTTGGCAGACTATGCCCCCGATCACCCCTACGAAAAAGTTCATCTAGATTTGCAAGCTTTGGGTTTTGAGCCGGGATGGGGTAACACCGTAGGGCGGATTTGTGAAACTTTAGAACTACTGAACCGCCTACTGCAAGACCCAGAACCAGCTATTTTGGCCGCCTTTGTGGCCAGAGTACCCGCTGTTTTTAAGGTGGTGTTAGTTTCTATTCATGGCTGGGTAGGGCAAGAAGGCGTATTGGGGCGACCAGAAACCCGCAGCCAGGTGGCATATGTACTGGAGCAGGCCAGGAGTTTAGAGAAACAGCTTTTAATCGATATTCAACAGTCGGGTTTAGATGTGTTGGGAATTCAGCCCCAAGTAATTATTTTGACACGGCTGATTCCTCACTGTACCGAAACCCAGTGCGAGCTGCCCTGGGAAAAAGTAGATGGGACAAAATATGCCTGGATTTTGCGGGTGCCTTTCCAAGAATTTAATCCGGTCGTCACCCAAAACTGGATTTCTAAGTTCGAGATTTGGCCTTATTTAGAAAGCTTTGCGATCGATGCTGAGCGAGCATTAATCAAAAAAATGGGCGGCAAACCAGATTTAATAATTGGCAACTATAGTGATGGGAACTTGGTTGCGACGCTGCTGGCTAATCGACTTAAGACCATTCAATGCAACATTGCTCATGCTCTGGAAAAACCACGATATTTATTTAGTAATTTGTATTGGCAAGATTTAGAAGAACAATATCACTTCACAGCTCAGTTTTCTGCTGATTTGATCAGTATGAATGCCGCTGATTTTATTATTACTTCGTCCTATCAAGAAATCATGGGCACCCCAGAGATTATGGGGCAGTATGAATCTTACAAGTGTTTCACGATGCCCGACTTATACCATGTGATTGATGGCGTGAATCTGTTTAGCCCAAGGTTTAATCGGGTGGCACCGGGTGTAGACGAGCAAGTTTTTTTCCCTTACAACCACAGCAAAAATCAGGATGCCACAGAACTCGCCCGCATTCAAGCATTAGTCTTTACCAAAGAAGATCAGCAAATTTCAGGCCATTTAGATGACCCTAATAAACGCCCATTGCTAGCAGTTGCACCGATCGATAGTATTAAAAATCTCACTGGGCTGGTGGAATGCTTTGGTCGTAGCCCAGCATTACAGGCGCACTGCAACCTGATTTTGGTCACTAATGCTCTCAAGGTGACAAACGAAATGAACGCCGATGAGGCTAGCGAAATTGCCAAACTCAAGGATCTGATCGATCAATATAGTTTAGATGGTCACATCCGCTGGTTAGGAATACGCTTACCGCCTGGTGATCTGGGAGCGGTTTATCGATCGATCGCTGATCGGCAAGGGATTTTTGTACACTTCGCACGCTTTGAAGCCTTTGGCCGCACGATTTTAGAGGCAATGATTTCTGGGTTGCCTACCTTTGCCACTCAGTTTGGTGGTGCCTTAGAAATTATTCAAGATGGCCATAACGGTTTTCATATTAACCCCACAGATTTGGATAGTGCTGCTGAGAAAATACTCCATTTTTTACAGCAATGCGATACCCAGCCAGAATATTGGCAAGAAATATCCGATCGGGCTATTCAACATATTCAAGATCATTACAATTGGTCAACCCACGCTCAACAAGTTTTGCTGCTCACCAAAGTCTACAGCTTTTGGAACTACATTGATGCCGACAGCCGCGACACGCTGAAACGCTACTTGGAAGCCCTATTTTACCTGCTCTACAAACCCCGAGCAGAACAAATCTTAGCAGCACATTTACAGCGGGTAACATGAATAATCTGAGCGATTTGATCTACACCAACTGGACGCTTATTGAACCTCAATTTGATCCAGAAAAACTGCATTCCAGAGAAACCGTTTTCACGATCGGCAATGGCTATTTAGGAACGCGGGGCAGTTTTGAAGAAGGTTATCCCAACGCTCTGCCTGCTACTCTGATTCATGGGATGTATGATGATGTGCCGGTGGTCTATACCGAGCTGGCCAATTGTCCGGACTGGTTATCGCTAGTGGTGATTATTAATGGTGAAAGATTTCGGCTCGATCGAGGTGAAATTATTCATTACGAACGGCAATTAGATTTGCAGCATGGCATTTTGAGTCGATCGGTGCGCTGGTGCAGCCCCACTGGAAATACGGTGGATCTGCGGTTTGAGCGCTTTGCCAGCTTGGCCGATCAGCAGGTGTTAGGACTGCGCTGCCAAATTACCCCGGTAGATTTTACCGGCACAATTGAGGTGCAGTCTGGAATCAATGGCTATCCCCAAAATCAGGGCTTTGACCACTGGGAGCGACTAGAGCAGGGCAAGCTGGAACCAGGCATCTGGCTTCAGGTGCGCACGCGGGGTTCGCGGATTGAGCTGGCGATGGCTGCCAAAATGACGGTGATTGGGATTGATGCAGCTTTGCAAGTGACAAATACGCCCGGTTATCCGACGCTCACCACTATTTTTATGGCGACGGCAGGACAGACCGTTACCATCGAGAAAATTGTTACGGTGTATACATCCCAAGAAACAGAGTTACCAGTAAAGGCTGCCCAAGATAAGTTAGCTGATTCATCTTACACAACGTTGCATGATGCTCATCAACAGGCTTGGCAGAATGCTTGGCAGTATAGTGATATCGAAATTGGCGGTAATATTCCAGCGCAGTTAGCAGTTCGCTACAACTTATTTCAATTATTTATTGCCGCTTCGCCCACCAATGATCGAGTTAGTATACCGGCCAAAGCTCTGTCAGGATTTGGCTATCGGGGGCATATTTTTTGGGATACCGAAATTTTTATGCTGCCGTTTTTTACCTTTACTCAACCAACAATTGCTCGCAATTTATTAACCTATCGCTATCATACTTTAGCAGGCGCAAGACGCAAAGCAACTCATAGTGGTTACAAAGGTGCGATGTATGCCTGGGAAAGTGCTGCGACTGGCGATGAAGTGACTCCGCGCTGGTCGATGCCCAATGATCCTTACGCCGAAGAAGTGCGGATTTGGTGCCGCGATCGAGAAATTCATATTAGCGCCGATATTGCCTATGGAGTCTGGCAATATTGGCAGGCTACAGGGGATGATGCTTGGCTTTGTGACTATGGAGCCGAAATTATTCTAGATACAGCCTTGTTTTGGATGAGTCGGTTGGAGTGGAATGGACAGAAAGAACGCTACGAAATTTGCGGCGTAATTGGAGCCGATGAATATCATGAGCAGGTAAACAACAACGCTTTTACCAATCGCATGGTGCAGTGGCATTTAGAAAAAGCGGTAGTGGTCTATGAGTGGTTGGAGCAAAAATTCCCCGACTGGGCGGCGGAGTTGGCCGAAAGACTCCAACTCACTCCTAAGCGCCGCATGAGCTGGCAAGCAATGATCACCCAAATTTATATTTACGAAGATGGTGGAACGGGTCTAATTGAGCAGTTTGAAGGATTTTTTAAGCTCCAAGATATTAATTTAAATGACTATGAGCCTCGTGATCGATCGATTCAAGGAGTGCTGGGCATCACTGAAACTAATCAACGACAGGTATTAAAACAGCCTGATGTGTTAATGCTGCTTTATTTGATGCGCAGCACCCAATCGTTTCCTTATAGCTATGATGTGCTGCAAAAAAATTGGGATTACTATGCTCCCCGTACCGATATTACCTATGGGTCATCTCTGGGGCCAGCTATCCATGCAATTCTGGCTGCCGATTTAAATGCTGCTGA
>JAYSRP010000300.1:0-10732 GCA_043721015.1 Synechococcales cyanobacterium
GGCGGAGATGACTCCGGGTGAGCGTAATTTTGCGCTGCGGGTGGAGCATTTGCTGAATAAAATCACGGCTCCAGAATATCGTCAGCTCAATATTGAGGCACTGATGGCTTTAGCGGCGCTATCGGAGCAAAACCCCGATCTGCGGGTGGCCGAATACATTGTGCTAGATGTTTTAATTGGTCATGCTGTCCGTTTGGCTTGGCTTGATCCTGATTCGCCTAAACCTTTAGCTGCTGGCAATTTAGATCTGCGCGAGGCTGTATATGCTCAATATAAGGCGCAGGCTTGGGGTAGTTTTTATGAAACTTCGCCTCAAATTTGTGCTAGCTATATTGTGAAATCGTTGCAGTTTTTAAGTCAGCTATCAACTGTTTCACCTACTTGAGTTTGTGGCTCTAAATATGCAATGCAAGGAAAAAGCATCTTGGTCTGGATTGTTGGCATAGTTTCAACTCTTCTCTTAATCACTGGGTATTTAATTGGCTATGAACATCTGTGGATGATTTGGAAAATCCCCCCAATGTCCATGAGTTTTTCTGATCTGAGGAATTTAACTGGCGGTTCGGAGTCGTTGGCATTAGGCTATGACCCGCTATATTACAATCCGCAAGACCCCTGGCAGCGACCGCTGAATCAGCCCAGACTGGTGCAATATATTTTGCGCTTTACCCAGATCAATCAAAGCCATACGGTGTCTATCGGGATTTTATTTGGGATATTGTTTTTAACCGGAATTTTTATTGCTTTCCGCAAATTAGATGAATCCAGCGCTGTAATTATTGCTTTTTTAATATTTTCACCGGTGGCTGTATTGGGAATAGAACGAGGAAATCATGATTTATTGATGTTTTTTTTGGTAGCTTTGGCACTGTTTCTAGCCGATCGAGCCTGGATTTCTATGCCTATATTATTACTAGCTTCATTCATCAAACTGTTTCCAGTATTCGCAGTACTTTATCTCTGGCGATATCCAACTAAAAAAAGCATAGTAATTTCATCCACATTCTTGCTGTTTTTTATTTCATACATAATCTATAATTTGCCAGATTTACCCCAAGTATTTAGCTCCACCCAAAAAGGCTTGTATCACTGGGCTTACGGTGTGATGACTTACGACAAAATGGCTACCGGGTACTCTTATATTCCAGCAGCAGCAGTTTTAATTAGCACCACTATTTTCTATATTAATGGTATCCGTTTACAGGGTTGGCAAGAAGTTAACAGTCATTATCTTGATGCTTTTCGAGCAGGAGCTGGGATTTATCTAGGGACTTTTATGTTGAGTAATAGCTGGGCGTATCGATTAATATTTCTGATTTTCATCATCCCACAGTTAGTAGCCTGGATTAAAACTGATCGCAGTCGTAAACTTATTTCGGGAGTAGCCTTATTCTCTACCATTGCATCTTGTTGTCCGACTTGGATTGATTCTGGTATTTTAGATGAGATTTTTAACTGGCTATTGTTTAGCTCTTTGTTATATTTAATGCTGAGTTCATTGCCACCATTTTTGCAAAGGTTAATGCTGAGATCAAAAATCCAAAGTTGACAGCGATGCTAACTAAGCTAATAGAGCTTCATATAGCAATCGATATCTATTGGCTTGTACGGTTAAAGAATATTCTTTCTCAGCTTTTTGTCGAGCGTTCTGACGAAGCTTGAGCGGCAAAGCCTGATCTAAAACCCAGCTAATACCGGTTGCTAAATCTTGCGGATCAAAAGCTTGTGCTACATAGCCGTTGACTTGATGATCAATTGCTTCTGGAATGCCGCCGATGCCAAAAGATACACAGGGAGTGCCACAGGCTAGAGCTTCTAACAAAGTATTTGGCAAGTTGTCTTGACGCGAGGGCAAGACAAATACATCTGCTGCTCCGTAAGCTAACGCTAGACTTTGATCAGTTTTGAGTTCGCCTAGATAATGGGTTGTTAGGCCAAAATTCGGAGAGTTTCGTTCTCGATCGGCACCAAAAATCACCAGTTCAACTTGTTCTTTGGTAATGTCGTCTAATAGTGCCAATGCTGCGATCAATAGATCAAAGCCCTTCCGGGTATCACTAGTGGCATTTAATGAGCCAAAAAGAATTAGTTTTTTATCTATGGGTAGTTTGAGCTGTACACGAGCTACTGCGGGCGAGATCGATCGGTAAATTTTGGTATCAACACCATTCGGAATCACCGTGATGGATGAATTGTGGAATAGGCTGCTGCTCCGAGCAATATCGGCAAGCCACCGGCTGGGGGTAATAATCTGCAAGTTGGCTTTTTCCCAAGCAGTCGTTTTCCGTTGCCATACTTGTTTCGTAATATCTGAAGCTTGATTGCTGCGTAGAATTGGACAGGCTCCACAGCTCTGGGTAAAGCGATCGCAGCCATCGCTATAATGACAGCCACCGGTAAAAGCCCACATATCATGCAAAGTCCAGCATACTGGCTGCCGAAATTTAGCGATGGTTTCAATTTGGACAAAACCTGAGCCGACCCAATGCAAATTAATAATATCTGGTGCTAAAAGTGCAATTTTATGTTCTAGACCATCGGGAAACCATTGGAAAGAAAAGGTATTATTTTGTCGTTGGGGATAAGGAGTCAGTGGGAAAGAATCTAATGCTGGTCTGAAAAAATTTAGGGCTTTAGCTCCTAAACTTTGACTAGATTTGATGACAGTATCATCGTTGGTAAATTTGTAGCCCACCATCATTTTAGAATCTATATTGGCTTGTTGTAAGCCACAATGTAGACGGTAGGCAGCAATCGATGCACCGCCCACTCGATCGTAGGTATTGAGAATTAATGGTTTGATAGACATATCGGGTGTTAAAGATGGTTGGATTTATTCTTCCAGTAGCGGCGAATTGCTCGATCCAGCTTGAGAGTAATGGGCACATGGAATTTCTTTTTAAAAACTCGTCGTTCGGAGGTGCGATCGGGCACCATAAATTGTGGGTGTTGTAAGGGGAATGAGATTTCTTGTGCTGCTAAATCGGCAAAAATGCTGCCGGTTTCACTGGTGTTAGTGGCTCCTTCTCCAAATCCGATGTTGGTTACTAAGTTAACATTAGCTGTGGGGTTCAACCAGTTATTGACTAATGAAGTAAAAGTTAGCTGGTAATCCCAAGCATTAAAAAAGCCTTCATAGTTATGCTCAAAAGTACTTATCCATGACTCAGCCACAGCATTTTCTTTAAAAATATCTTTTAACCACTGTCCATCTCTGGCTTCTGGCCAGTGACTCATTTTAAAATCATACAGTTGCCAACGGCTACGCCAAGTTGCCCATCCCCAAATGTAAGGAATCTGGGCAAAATAGTAGCTATCAGTATTCCGTTGATAGCCCAATAAACTGTTTTGCCCAGAAATTATGCCGACTCTGGAATCGTGTCGATATTTTTCCAATAACTCTTCACAAAATTGAAAAAAGCTGGGATGCGGCAGGCAGTCATCTTCGAGAATAATCGCTTCTTCAACTTGCTCAAAAACCCAGTTCAAGCCACTAAAAACACGCTGCATACAGCCCAAATTACTGTCTGCATAGTTAGTAATTACTTCACAAGGCCAATCTACTTGTTCAATTATGGCTCTGGTGGCTGTGCATCTTTCTAGATCTGTAGGGTGATTTGGTCGATCGCCATCGGCAATGACTAATAGCTTGGGTGGTTGAACCTGACGAATCACTTCAAATACTTTGGCAGTGGTATCTGGCCGATTAAATATAAATAGTGCAATAGGCGTTTTCATGATTATACTTACTTAAGAACTGGTATCTGCGGTCATTTCCGCTGTGAATTCTGGCAATTTAGCTAGCATTGATATCGCTAATTTAGATACGTCATTGACAGAAGATGTCAAAGGTATATAACGATATCGAAAGGCTGCTAGGCGAGGATCTGGTTCTTGATATAAAATATCCTGGGCAAAATTCCCTAATCGATCTGGGGGTAATAAGTCGATCGTCATCCCGGCATGGGCAGATGGTAAAAGCATATTAGAACCATGCACTCCTAAAATTAGTCGACTATCTCGATATATTTCACAAATAGCCATTTCTTGATCTGTTGTAAATTTTTCAACTCTGGCATCTTCAATCCAATTGGGGAATGCAGTATTTTTCCCTAACCCAACTACCGTAAAAGTGATATTGGGAAAATCTTTTTTAATGATAGAAAAAACCTTCAGTATTTTAATGTTTTGTAGCCATACGCCTATAAAAGGGATCGTAGAAAATATATTATTAATCCATATGCGATCTTCTCGCCAAATAAAAGCTACTCTGAAAAATGAGTTTGTGAAATCATGGTGTGACACTCTAGTAAAGTTAGTAATATTGAATTTACTGGGGTGTGAATAAGCTCTGCTTACATAAATCTCTGTAAATCGGCTGGCTTCTTGTTGAATAAATTTATTGATTTCTGGGTAATATAGCTGTCCTTTTTGAACTGGTAAATTTATTGTCCAAATTTCTGATATCCCGTTAGGAACTAACCAGCGTAAGATTTTTGGCACTATTACGATCAGACCATATTCTTGATCTACTTGTAGATGTCTTTCAGCATTAAGTAGCTTTAGTAAACAATGACCATATAAAAAATCAATACAGTTTAAGATTATAACTTTTTTACAATCTTGAAATACTTCTTTGGTGATTTCAATTGTAGTATCCTGAGGTGAATGTAGTGATTTCAATAGTGGTTTGCCTAACCATGACTGTGCTGACAGATCACCAAAGATCTTATTATTTTCTGTGTCAATTTGATAATTGAAATGGTTGCCATGACCAATTTTTAAATCTTGAATAATGTTTTTTTGACATGCCTCACATTTTGTGACAACACATACAAACATACCCTGCCACAATATCTCTTGATTTTGCAGTTCTTTTTTGCAGTATGGACAGTCAGACTGTTGTGCGATTTTTGGCTTGATCTGAAGCATATTTTACGTCGTATTGGCTAAAGTCTGAATAGTGTAATTGGGTGAAGATTTTGATATCACTTATTTAACAAGAATATATCGAGCCATATTCTCAAGCTTAAAAAGAATAAAATACATTTTATTTTCTATATACAATTTAAGTAGCTGCTGATAATCAGATATAGGGTTCAGTTGATTTAGATAGTATGAATAGCTTCATTTATCTATTTAGTATTTTTTGTTTTGATAAATATCCATGTATTGTGAGTAGCTTAAAATAGGATATTTTTCTCGGTATTTTGAGAAAATCTTTGGATAGCGTACAGATCTAAGAAAGCTCAGTATAAATGGAAATATACTAAAAATAAATACTAGTGTCTTTAAAGCAAAAGCTTGTCGATACATCCCATATTTACTTATCAATCTATCGGCACCTAGTTTTGCACCATCTAAATCATTAGCATAGATTAATTCTATCGCTAACAAATATATTGCTGACCTGGTTTTTTTATCAAATATATTTTCAACTCTCTGATATTCTTCATCTGATAATAACGATTTCAGACTAGCTGCAATAGTTTCTTGTTCTAGCCAAGCATGATCAATTACAATTTGCCTATTTTTATCTAAATTGTGAACAATAGATAAGAAGCATTCTTCGGAGCTAATAACCACAGGATGTGCTGCGGCAACTCTATACAAAAAATCTAAGTCAGCCCATAGATATGGGTTAAATGTCGCACATTCAGATAGAATTTTTTTTCTCATCAAAACTGCATGTAAGTGAGGCTGAGTGCGAGATTCAAGGAATTCAAACAAACCATCTGGTGGATAACAGATTTTTGATGGAAAAAGCATATTGCAGACTTTTTTTCCATCTAATGATAAAGACAGGAAAGAAGTTGCAGAATAAAGAGCACGAGGCTCTTTATCAAAACCAGCCATAGCCACACTATAGAAATTAGGTAATATCAAATCATCATCAGCTAAAAATGAAAATATTGGTGTAGAAACCTCATTCATCGCATATAAATAATTTTTTGTAGATCCAATATTTTCGGAGTGACAATGATATTTGATTCTTGAATCTTTCTCTGCAAATTTAGACACTACAGAAGCCGTTTCGTCACCAGAGTTATTATCATAAATACAGATTTGAAAGTCTTGATATGTTTGGTTCAAAATACTTTCAATCGCTCGTTCCAGCATTTTTGGTCTACGATAAGTGCAAATAATTGTGGTAATTGTAGGATTTTTTTTGTTCATTTGGGTTGTGGCTAATTATAAGGCTAGAGAGGACAACAGTTTGAGTGTAAATTTCAGGTAAGAGAAGATGCGCAAAAAGTTTGCCAGGAAACGGTGTCGGAACAGATATATGATCTGCCAGTTTTACCACAGTTGGCAATCAAGTCTAGACAAGAGACAAAAGGAGTGAAGTCACCATGCAGTTGGGGATATTTTTTTTTCTGATATTCCATGTAGCGCACATCAATGTGAGCTGTCTCAAATAAACTATGGTCTAAATATTTAGCGGCACCATGTCCGGTAATATACTGATTTCCTTGTAAAGCTATGACAATATCTAAAACCCGGCGACTGCTGGTACCAGAAATATTGAGTGTTGCTACATCCATGAATTCACATCCTTTTTCTAGTTCAAAATATTGTAAGATCGATTGCAATGAAGCTCTGCTGAGAGCACCAATATAGGTGTGTTCTTGGCAGTAAAGATCCGTTACTAAAGCCAACATCTCATCTCGAAAAGTTGCTTGCTTGTAAGCCTGTCGAAGTATTTGCAAATGCCGCTCCTGCCAATTTTGGCGATAGTCAATTGCTACTTCTGCGATCGATTGTCCAAAGTTTTGTAAAATAGGTACTGTTAACCATTGTTGACCCCGATCGGTCTTGATTTGTACCCGGTTCACAAAACTGCCTTTAGAAAACTGCACATCATCATAATAAACATAGATATCAGCCAATCTGATTTGTTCTAAAAGCCCGACCCAAGGGAAGAACATCGATTGGGAAATTACAATTTTCATGATGACGATCCTCCTCTTATCACTGGGATAAATTTCTCCATCAAAACCACATTTTTTTCCATGCCATCTAAAAACAAATGTTTTTGTAATAAGCCACAATGGACAAAGCCATTTTTGAGGTAGGAATGAATAGCTCCATGATTTTCCTCCAGCACAGACAGACTGATTTTCCGTAGGTTAAAGGTGCGCATTAAATACTGTTCGCAATGAGCCATAGCTTCACTAGCAAATCCTTGTTTTTGATGTTCTGGGGCAATGCAAATACCCAATTCAGCATGGCGATGTAGTAAATTCAGATGGTTATATTGAATATATCCGATCACCTGATTATTCTCCTTTTTGGCAATAATCAAAAAAATCAATTCTGAATTAGCCGTTTTGTCTGATAACCAACGCCGCAGGCGTTCGGGAGAATGGGGACGCGGTTGAGACATCAGTTGAAATTGCAGGTCAATATCATCGCGGAGTTGCAGTAAAACAGCAACATCTGCATCTTGCCAGCCTCTTAAATTCAGACGGGTACTTTCTAGCATGGCTACAAAAATAAGTATTCACAGTTTAAAGATGCAAATGCTTCTACATCAGCGATCGCCTGTCGCGAAGTCTGGGGATTCAGCCCCACGTACATTACCTCTACATTCTTGGCGACAGCTTGGGGTGCAATCACCGGTTTATCTAAGATAGTTTGACCTTGCTGATAAGGACTACGATCTATAAAGCAGCGAATATTTTGCCTGTTTTGTAATGAGCTAAGAATAAAAGATCCATATACCCCAGAACCATAAATCATTGCTGGCTGATGGGAATGGAGACTCTCAAAAGCTCGGATTTTATCATTTAGACCACCCCAATAACTGGCCATTGTTTCGGCTTGTTGGAGTGCCATAGTGATTGCTGATGCTTCTGTTGTAATGCCGGTTATGGGATTATTTTCTAGCTTAGCCATGACCACAAAAGCTCCGAAATGAGCTTGGTCATCAATATTTAAATCAGTAAAACCACTTTTAGTCAGCATATAACCGAGCGAAGCATGAGTAAAATGGTTGACATGGTCAGCAACAATAAAATCACTGGGGTTAGTAAAAGTATTGGGCACAATAAAATAGAAGGTGCCACCGGGCTTTAAGCATTGTTTAATTTGCTCTAAACTAAGTTGTAAATCGGCAATATGCTCCAAGGCAAAAAAAGACGTGATTAGATCAAAGCTCTTTAACCAAATATCAGGGATTTGATAAGTTGCCCAGTGATCATCTGGCAAAAAAGATTTCCAGTAAGAGGCGTACATATCGCTGACATCAAACAGATATATCTGGGCATTAACACCATGACTGATGAGCTGTTTCATGGTTGATGACTTTGCACAACCATAATCGAGAATGCGCTGATTATGTTGGAGGAAATCGTTGCCAATTTTGGCAGCTAGAGTATTGACTTGATGGGTGGTGCGGTAGAGTGGTTGACCGTCAAGGATTTTATAGATCTGATCTTCTTCTTCGCTATTTAATAAAATCGTATAAGACTCACTGTAGTAATCTTTCAGATTCTCCATTTCATTGGTTTGGATATGACCACAAATTGCACAAGCAAATACTCGAATACTGCCCCCTTGAATTTGACAGAGCGATGTCAAAGATATATTGTTTTGAGGGTCATAAATTAGCTTGGTTAGCGGACTATCACAAACATTACATTTCATGGTTACTTTCCGGTTTGATGGAATTTAGTATCGGCACAAAGCTCGGGGTGAATAGTCCGAAAGTCGATACCTGCTGCATAGGAACCTTTCCAACCATATTTCATCCCGATTGGCTCGGCAAAGTTAAAGTATCTCATTTGCATCGACCACAGCGAGCGCTCTCCATAATTAGGATTAGAAGAATGTACCACCAAATAGTTCAGTAAAACCAAATCCCCCGGCACAGTTAAAGGAGAGACTAGCGGATAGCGATCGGCCAACTCATCTTCGTTGCTAAGAATCAAAGAATAAGCCCCAGATTTTTCGGGGTTTTTGGGGTCGGTGGTAAAAACTGGAATCAAGCCTTCTTGGTGAGAGCCGGGATAAAATTTCAGGGGACCAATTTCTGGGGTAACTGGCACCAGCGGACTCCAAAATACTAATCCTTCTACACTGCGCAGTTGAGCTGGATATTCTTGGTGCCAAGGGGCTAAAAACTTTTGTTCGCTAGGGTTATCGATTCTAATGCCCGAGCTACCAACCCCAGTACCGGGCAATGAGTTGGGGTAAGCCTGTTGAAAAATGGCTTCATGGCGAGGATCAGCGACCAAGCGCAGGAAGCTAGGGATCTGCTTTACCACATCGTAGACTTCACTACCAAACTGTCGGTCTAAACCAATTAGGGTTTGATATCCTTGATCGAAATCTGTAGGCGAAAACGGCTGACGCTGATCTGGAATACCGTGACGCTCCATCACTTTGCCGATTAATTGGTAAACTGCCTGTTGAATTGGCAAAATTTGTGTAGCCAAATCGTAAAAATCTTTGATTACAATAAAGCCATTAAGCTTGAATTCTGACAACTGTTGATCAGTTAAAATATTAGCGCCCATAAGTGTTATTGCCCATCAAAGAAATCAATAATAGTTTGAGATACTGTGGCTAGCTGAGAGTATTCTACCTCATGAAACGATGGTAAATTCACCCCTCTAGCGAACAAGTTGTAGCTCACCAAATTTGTCGGTTTGGTGGTGAACATGGGCAACATTGAAAGAGGCCAGAAAAATACTCGACCATCAATATTATTGGCTTTGAAGACCTTTAGTAAAGTCTCTCGATCAAACTCAATGCTTTGATCTACAACAATTGTAGGCATCCAATAGCCATTTTGAGTACCGATTGGTTCTGGATTCATCAAAATTGGTAAATCACTAAGTTTTTCATGATAAAAATCAAAAACCCGTCTCTTCGCGGCTATTAACTCTTCGATGCGTTCTACCTGAGCACAGCCGATCGCTGCTTGCACATTAGATATTTTGTATTTAAAGCCAATGGCATCTGGCCAAAATTGTTTGGTTTGACCTCTGGCTCGACCATGATTACTCAGAGTTAAAACCTTCTCATATAATTCTTGATCATTGGTGACAAACATGCCACCTTCGCCAGTTGTCAAGGTTTTAGTTCCATGAAAAGAGAAAGTGCCAAAAGCCCCGATCGAACCAGCCCTATGACCATGCCAAATAGAACCGATTGCTTCTGCTGCATCTTCGATAACAGGAATATTATATTTTTCACCAATAGCCAATAGCTGATCCATCGCACAGAGATTGCCATAGAGATGCACCGCAATAATTGCTTTGGTTTTGGGCGTGATAGCCGCCTCTACTTTCTGTGGATCAATACACCAACTATCTGCCAAAACATCAACAAAGACCGGTGTTGCACCCAAATAAGTAATCGGTGCTGCCGAAGCAATCCAATTAATATCGGCCAAGATTACTTCATCACCAGCAGCTACTCCCAGAGCCGCCAAACCCATGTGCATTGCTCCCGTACAGCTAGAAGTAGCGATCGCATAATTTACTCCTAAATGCTGCTTAAAACTCTCTTCAAAGCGGCCAATATATTCATAGCAGCGATCGCCCCAGCCGTGAATCACGGCATCAGTGGCGTAACTAATTTCTAGTTCTGTAATTGAAGGTTTAGTGTAGTGTATTTTAGCCATAATTCCATAAGATTTCGAGAAAAGTAGCTGCTAAATCGATAGCATTAAAGATTATTATCCACCTCGCAGACAATAAATTAAAACTCGCATTAACGGCTC
>JAYSRP010000301.1:0-26672 GCA_043721015.1 Synechococcales cyanobacterium
GTAGAGAAAAAACTTGGATAAAGCAGAGCAAGTATTGTATGGCTAGACTTTTGGGCGAAAATCAATCTTACACCTTCAGCAAAATATTTGATCTGAAAATTGATGCTGATGAATTAGCGGCTGAGCTGGGGTACAGCTTCGAACGTAAACGGCTCCAGCTTTCCCAATATGAGGGAGAGCTGAGCACGGTCGAAACCATCCGCACTTACATTGAATCGGTCATGCCCTATGTGAACCTTGCCAACGAAACCTCTCGCCGAGAAATATTAGTTGCTCCCGTGATTTTAGAAGTGGTCAGACAGACCAAAGCCGAGCTAAAAATAGAATACCCAATCAAAGTTACCGAACATCTTCAGGGCATTCTGGACTATTTTCTCCGCAGCAAAACAGAACTATTAGTGATTGAGGCTAAGCGAGAAGATTTGGACTATGGTTTTACCCAACTTATTTCAGAGATGATTGCTCTAGATCGATGGGAAAAATCTACTGACCAGCCAATATTAATTGGCGCTGTCACCACCGGAGAAATTTGGCGCTTTGCCAGCATCGATCGGGCGCAAAAACACATCACCAAAGGCTTAGAACTCTATCGAATTCCTGAAGAACTAGAAACAGTACTGCGTATCCTCATTCAAGTATTGGGTGCCCATCGTTAAACTAACTGAAAGTACAAAATTCCTATTCTGATTTTGTCGAACTTTCACTAGGAAAATCGACTCTTTCGAGCTGCCACAGAATTTGGTTGCCTTCTTTACGCGCACGAGAAACAATCCAGTTGCGCCAGATCCAGTGATCACCACGACTAGTTACTGCTCCAGCATTAATATCCATTAAATCTGCCAACTCTGAGCTAGTAATAAAATAGCCCTGTACCGCGATTTTGTCGGCAATATGCAGCGTATCGATCATGTAATTAAGATGGGCAACTCGTTCTTCGCGGGGCAGATTTTCGCTGTCATGGTGAAAGTGATGGTCTTCGGTAATTTTTGCAGAAGTGGAATTAGGAGAGAGCGTAGAATTTGGCATCATAGAATTTGGAACAGTATTAGGGTCTGGGACAATAGAAAGTTGAGCAGGTGAAGAGGTCTGCACCACAGATTGATCTATAGATTTTAGAGTGGACTGTTGTAATGCCGGTTGACGCAAAGAAACCGGCTTGCCTTGGGCAAACGAACTAGCAATGACATCACAACGTTCGTTGCCCACATTGCCAGCATGGCCTTTGACATGCTCCCATTTTAGAGGTTTCCCCTTGGCTTGCAAGCGGATAGTACTACTCAGTTCATCTAAGGTTTCCCACAGATCTTGATTGAGTACCGGTTTGCCAGCGGCTGTTTTCCAGTCCCGGCTTTTCCAGCCTTTGATCCAGCTTGTGACCCCCTTGATCACATATTCACTATCGGTATACAGGGTACAAGGAGTAGTTTGACCCGATCGAACGAAGAACTTCATTGCTTCGATCGCCGCCTGCATTTCCATCCGATTATTGGTGGTGGCTGGCTCTTTGCCACCAAGTTCAGCCACTGAACCATCGGTAAAATAGGCCACCGCACCCCAGCCACCAGTGCCGGGATTACCTTTGCAAGCGCCGTCACCATAAAGACTCTGAATTTCAGGCATTAGTTTTGACCACTAATTTGCTCTTGCATTTGGGCAATGACTGTATCTACTACCACCTGTGGATCGGTGGTTTCGATGCCCAACTGTTGCGAAATATCTCGCAGCAAATCGGGGTCACTTTGCAGCATGGCGGCAAATTCTTCGATGCTGATTTCTTGCTGTTCCACCGCAGGCTCTGCGGCTTGTTCGATGGTGGCTTCTTCCAAGTCGATCGGCTGCAAAAATCCAGATGGAGGCGGCGGCGGCATGGCTTTTTTAGCTGTACTACCTAAACGCAGATCAGCAGGGACTTCGCCAAAAGTGGGGAAATCATCTTCTGTTTCTACCAAATTCGCCAGAGGCTGACGAGACTTGTACATAGGCTCTGGTAAATCAAAGTCACCATTTAGGTCTTTGTTTTTTGCTGTTACTACTTCAAAATCTTCTGCAACGACTTCTTCTCGCTGCGGTGCTGGGAGCGGTAATGCTACCGGCGGGTTAGAGACAGCCCGGTCTGATTGCTCCTCTGGGTTAAAACCACCGCTAAATCCAAAGCCAGTGAGGTCATCAGATACTGAGTCATGGTTCAAGGACTCCTCTAGCGAATCATTGGCTACAAACTCCCGATCGGATAACTCTTGGACAGCCATTTCCTGAGCCATCATTTCCGTTAGATACTCTTCATCGCTGATGCTTCCATAAATTTTCCCCAAGATTTGGTGGCCATAGTCCCCCGCTAAGCTGGTTACTTCGCTACAGTCTAAATCTCCAAGCTGAATCATACGGCGCGCCAATTCTTCGTTGGGAGTGGGCGAATTCACCGCCCGATCGCCGAAAGAATTCATCCAGTTAATCCACTGCGACTTGGGGGCACGCTGCCTAATTTTGCGAAAAAACTCGATCGCCCGAGGCTGTTGCCAGCCGTGAGAGACTCCTTCTAGCAACTGCATGAACAGATATTCGTAGTCTGGATCGGTGAGCGGGGGTAGATCGGCGCTGGCAGCCAAGGCTTTTTTGGGGGTGGTGCCCACCAGAGATTGCCACCATTTTGAGACTGGCCGCCAAATTCCTTTAAACATTTACCGATATCCTTGAGCTGTAGTAGTACACGGGTTTTTGATTTTAGCTGAAGATGCCCTTAACATAGTAAGCAAGAGTGACCAAGCAATACCATTAATGTTTCTGGCCAACATTTGGGCTAAGATTTTGGTGGCATCTAGGAATTCAGCATCCCCTACAATCTAGCTATCCCAAAAGGGTATAACTAGCTACAGGTTCGACTTTAATATTGATCCCCAGATGAGTTACCTTCCTTTCCATCATAAGTATAGACCGCAGACCTTCGCCGATTTAGTCGGTCAAGAGGCGATCGCGGCGACCCTTACCAACGCGCTGCGCTTAGGGAAAGTGGCACCAGCCTATCTGTTTACTGGGCCGCGCGGGACTGGTAAAACTTCCAGCGCCCGGATTTTTGCCAAGTCGCTCAATTGTACCGCGAGTGCGGTACCCACTGCCGAACCCTGTGGTCAGTGCTCGGTCTGTCGATCGATCACCGTTGGCAACGCCATGGATGTTATCGAAATTGATGCGGCCAGCAATACCGGCGTAGACAACATTCGGGAGCTGATTGAACGAGCGCAGTATGCACCAGTGCAGTGCCGGTACAAAGTTTACACCATCGATGAATGCCACATGCTCAGCATGGCGGCCTTTAATTCGCTGCTAAAAACCCTGGAAGAGCCTCCCAATCGGGTGGTATTTATCCTGGCCACCACCGATCCTCAGCGGGTGTTGCCCACCATTATTTCTCGCTGCCAAAAATTTGATTACCGGCGGATTCCTCTAGAAGCCATGGTTGGGCATTTGGATTACATCGCCAAGAATGAGCAGATGTCGATCGACCCTGCCGCCCTGCGCTTAGTAGCCCAGATCTCTCAAGGGGGACTGCGGGATGCCGAGAGTTTACTAGATCAGCTCAGCCTCGTGGGCGAACAAGTCACCATCGATCGGGTGTGGGACTTGGTTGGTTCGGTGCCAGAAGGCGATTTACTGGAGATCTGTACGGCTTTACACCAGGGAGACTTGACAGCGGTAATCGATCGCTGTCGGCAGTTGCTCGAAAGAGGCAAAGAGCCTTTGACGGTGCTGCAAAATTTGACCGGCTTTTATCGAGATTTATCGATCGCCAAAACCGCCCCGCAACGCCCAGATTTAACCAGCCTCACCAGCGAAACCTGGCAGCAGGCTGTAGCCTTAGCTGAGCAATTAGACTTAGCCAACATTCTGCACGGCCAACAGAGGCTGAAAGAAGGAGAAGCCCAACTTAAAGGCAGCAATCAGCCCCATTTGTGGCTAGAGATTGCGCTGCTCTCGCTGTTGCCAATGGCTCAGTCTCATCCATCAATACCCACGCCAAATGCTGCGCCAGCAAAGATTGCCAACAGTCCAAATAGTCTTCCTTCATCGATCAAAGCAACTGCGGTGACGAGTAATCATCAGTCAATCCCAGAAATTCAGCCAACGCAGACTCCTCCGGCAGCCAGTAATCATCAGTCCAGTCCAGAACCTCAGCCGACACAAGCTTCCTCAGCAGTCAGTAATCATCAGTCCAGTCCAGAGCCTCAACCGACACAAATTTCCCCAGCAGCCAGTAATCATCAGTCCAGTCCAGAGCCTCAAATAATGCCGGAGATCGAAGAAGATCCTCTGTTTGACGATTTGCCGGAGCCAGAACCTGAAATTCCATCTGCACCAGTAGCTAAAGCCTATGATTTGCCCGGTATTTGGCAACAGGTTTTGCAACAGCTCTTGCCTTCTGGTAAAGGCTTATTTACGCACGGTGTTTTGCTATCGATCGATGAAAATGTGGCAATCGTGGGCATGAAGAGCAGCACCCTCAGCAAACTAGCCGAAGGCCAAAAACCCCATGTCCAAAAAGCCCTAAGCAATATTTTAGGTCAATCGATCGCCGTAAATATTCAACTAGCGACTGCCACCAAAACCCGAGCAGCAACCAGTCCAGCAGCAATCCCAGAAACAGCTCCGTCGGCGACCCCTCCTGCTCCGCAGACTCCAGCACCTGCTCAAATCAGCAATGTGTCAGCAGTATCAACTCCTCCTCTACCTGCAAATAATCTAGCCAGCAACAGGGTAATCGCTGATTTAAACGACGAAATTTTAGAAGAAGTTGAAAGTGACTTTACGGAGGAAGAAGCCACTCCAGCCTGGACTGAACCAGCACCGCTGCCGCCCGTGGTAGCTGAAGAACCTCAACCGCTTTCACTGTTTGACCCATTGCCACCAGCTATTCCCGCATCCATCTCGATTCCAGTTATTACTCCAACACCGATCGAACGACCCGAACCCAACCCGAATATCCCTGATAGCTTTACAGTCGAAGAACTAGACGCTGCTGCTCAGAAATTAGCCGATCAATTTGGCGGTGAAGTTGTAGAAGAATATGTCACTCTCTGGGATCTTTAATGCTCCTGCGCGCGTTCTATCCGTTCTATAATGGCCTAGCGCCAAATTAGAGCCTTTTTAGCACATGCAATTAGAATTCGTTCCTGTAGAAGATTTTTTCTTCGCCCTCACCCTAGCAGTACGCACTTTAGAAGAAGTAGAACAGCCCAATTTAGCGATCGAAGTCGGTGCTAAATTAGCCGAAAAGTTTGGACAGTCTTCTACTGTCGCTGCTGCTAGCCAAAATAATTACAACTATGTCTTTAAAGTCCACGGTGTAGCTGAAGCTCCTAACTTGGTGGTTTCGGTGGCCGATTGGCAAGATAAACTGCGCCTGGGCAGCGATTATGGCTGGAGGCTCGATGCCGAACGCAAGCCGGTCAAAACACCAGAGAATGTCCGGAGAGCGGAGTTCAATCAACAACTAAAAGTGCATTTACAAGACTTGTTGGTTATTTCGATCGCTTTGCAACCTGCGATCGCTGAAAATAGCAGCGCAGCCACTGATGCTTAGGAGCAAAAAATAGCCGAAAAAAACTGGTGCCTAAGATTAGACACCAGTCCTAACTATCACTTGGATCAAGTCAAAATCACGGAACACAAAACAAACTGCTCACTGGGGATGATCAGTTAAGGATTAGTAGTGACTTCGGTGAAGCGCTCTTTCAATATGGCAAGTTGATTAGCCCAACGAGGATCTGGCTGGAACGTAGTGTCTCCACCAGTATAAGTGGCTGGAGTTTTATTACCGCCACCAGACTTGCCGCTGCCGCCGCCACGACTACCGCCTTTCTTGGCTCTGTCGCCACCACCGCCACTGCGCTGACCGCCCTCACTGCGTTGGCCTTCGCCACGAGGAGTAACTGGTTTTGCCGAAGACTCTTCTTCTTCGGACTTGGGTAATGCTTTTTCTAATTTAATTGCCAGATCTTGAAACATCGCGCCATTGTATTTTTCGATGATTTCATCTGCTTGACTTTCATCTTCTACGGTCAGAAAGCCAAAGCCCCGGCATTTGCCAGTCTTACGGTCTTTAATTACCTTGGCGGAAACACTTTCGCCCGCTTCAGCAAATACTGCTTGCAGGTCTTGGCGCTCGACATCAGATTTCGGCAAATTGCCAATGTAGAGGCGAATTGACATAGGAATTTTCTCCAAGTTAGTGGTTAGGCAATCCAACTTTACCATGTTGCTTGTTGAGATGCATTATTTTTTCGTATTACAAACTACCCCATATTTCTAGAACCGGATTTTTAGAAGGGAATTTCGTCATCGCTGACTTCAAAAGACTCTATTGGCTTTGCTGGAGTAGCCTTGGTTGCTTTAGGTGCCGCTGAGGCCATTGGTGCTGGCGAGGAGCTGCTGACCGGAGTTGCGGCTGGCGACATTGTGCCTCCCGACATTGCGGCTCCCGACATTGCGGCTCCGGCAGACATATCTTCACCACCAGTAAAGGCATGAATTCGAGAGGCTACAAGCTGGGCGCGCTTTTCTTTATAGCCTTCGGGCTTTTCGGTGACGTTCATTTCTAGCCGTCCTTCAATAATCACTCGATCGCCCTGACGGTATTTTTCTTTGATCTCGCGGGCCAGGTTGTTCCAGCCTACTACCTTGATCAGGGCGGGAGGATTTTCGGGCTTGCCGTTGGTAAATTGCACAAACATTTCGGCAATTTCCATTTGGTTATCGGAGGTAGAGCGCAGTTCAGGAGCCTGAACAATTTCCGCCATCAAGATACAGCTATTCATAGACTTGTTTTATAAAAATCAGTAGACGAGTACTATCGTACTCGATCGTGTACCATTCTGGCCACAATTTCAAACTTTTTGATAGAATCCGCTCAATATATCTTTGTATGATAACTGAGTCCTGATCTACCACAATTCTAAAATCGAGTCCGGATTTTGGGGGTCATGATAGCGGTTAGCCCCAGCAGTACTAGTTTGGGGAGAACCTATCCAGGCTGGAATCGAGTAACGGCGACGACGAGATCTTTCGGGGTTGCCAATTCGACCACCTCTGGTTCTGATGGTATTACTGCCACTACCACCAATCACACTATTATCTACATTGCCTGGTAACGTAATCGGAGGGCTGGGTGGACTTCCAACAATGGGAGCTGAGGGTTCTACAGATTGGTTGATTGACACCTGCACATTACCTTGAAAGCGATTAGAGGGTAGCCAAGGCTGAGAACGTTTGACTTCTGCCAAATTGGCTCCCACAAAATCAGACTCAGTAATCTTTGCCCCATTTAAATCTGCACCGACTAAGTTCGCTCCTTGTAAATCGGTACCTTGCAGCGTGGCTTCGTTTAACTGCACTTTTGCCAAGTTGGCATAGATTAAGCTGGCTTTCACCAATACGGTCTTTTGCAAATTAGCTCCCACAAAACTAGTACCTACTGCCGAAACCTTGGTCAAATTGGCACCGCTCAGATCAGCCCCCGATAAGTTGGCCGCGTTTAGTTTTGCGCCTTGGAGCTGGGCATTGCTCAGGTCAATTCCAATCAAATTCACCCCGCTTAAGTCACAGCCCTCACAGCGGTTGGTGGTCAAAAGTTTTTGTAAGTCACTGGCCGAGTCGGCCTGGGCACTCCAGGCCGGAACTGTCACCAAGGCTAAGGCAGCCGTCAAAATAGTCAGTAATTTCATTTAAACCTCCCCGATCGTCAGATCGGCAATAGAAAATAGTCGTTGTTTGTCGATCGCCTGCAATCTTCTTTGAGCCTCATAAAATTGCTCATAGTATTGCTGTCTGCGCTCAGGAGCCGTCGTCGGATTTTGCCATAGAGTCAAATAATCACTGCGCTGTTTTTCACAGGCAACTTTTTCTAGACAGGCTGCTGCTGCTTTTATCACCAATGGCGATCGGAGAATTTCCTGAGCAGTTCGTTCATTTAAATGAAACAGGTGATTTACCTGACCCATTTCACGGCTGTGGGTGCCGTGCAGATCTTGTAAATAGGCAATAAGCTGGGGATCGGAGTAATCGATCGTTCCCTGCTGAGAGGCATCCACGATTTTTTGCCAAATAAAACGGTGATGGGGTAGACAAAAGATTACATCAGATTCTTCCATCGCCTCAATAATGGTCAGCCGATATTCTGGATAATGTAAATATAGGCGTAATAAAACAATTTCGGCTTGTTCTACCAACCGCTGCTGGGGCAGCGGTAACAGATTAATGGGTAGACCTTGGGCAAGATTGCCGTTTTCTGGCTCGGGGCTTTTGGTGGTATCGACTGGTTTACGCACCGATCGCTCTTGGCGCTTCAAAGCCGTGTTCAGATTTTCCACTAGCAGTGGAATTTGACGCACATCATTACCGCTGAGCAACTGAGCCGTTTTTTGCAGATAGTAAGTACGGGTGGTGGGATCAGTAATTTGGTGCAATAGCTTGACACTCTCTCCTACCGCCTGCTGGTAGCCTTGGGCATCTTGCAGATTCACTCCAGATACCGCCCGATCGAGCTGCCAATCTAACCACAGAGGCGCTTGAGCTAGTAACTCCTGATAGGCAGCGCTGCTGTTTTCGAGCAAAAACTCATCAGCATCTTTGCCTGCTGGTAAATTCAGCACCCGGAGCTGGATCTGGCCTTGATATGCTAAGTCGGCGACTTCTTCGATCGCCTTTTCGGTGGCCATTTTCCCGGCTCGATCGGCATCGAAGTTCAAGATAATTTGGTTAGTAGGAGTCAGCTTTAGCAACTGCTTGATCTGATAAGTACTCAGCGCCGTGCCCAAAGAAGCCACCGCCTCGGTGATGCCCGCTGCGTGTAGAGCAATCACATCAAAGTAGCCTTCAACTACCACCGCTCGATCATTTTGCTTGATGCCTGCTGCTGCCCGGTCTAGACCATAGAGAGTCTTACCTTTATCAAACAGCGGAGTCTCGGGAGAGTTTAGATACTTAGGCTGCTCATCACCTAAGCTGCGGCCACCAAAGCCAATAATTTGCCCTCGGCTGTTAAAAATCGGCAGCATTAATCGATTACGGAATCGATCAAAATAACCCGTGCCCTCTTTGCGGGGAATAATCAGTCCGGCTAGCTCCACCAGCTTAGCCGGAAACTTCTTGGCCTCAGTCAAATACTTAGTTAAAACTTCCCAGCTATCCGGGGCATAGCCAAGCTGAAAGCTGCGAATGGTTTCTATACTAAGCTGGCGCTTGGTCTGCAAATAGGCCAGCGCCGCCTGACCAGCGGGCTGCTGGAGAGCGTGCTGATAAAAGTTCGCCGCCACCGCCACAATTTCTAATAGCTGCTCTCGCTCAGTGAGCTGCCGTTGCAGCTCCTGGCGTTTTTCGGGGGCGAGGGTGCGCACTGAAACCTGGTATTGGCCAGCCAAATCTAAGATCACTTCGCTAAACGATCGCTTATTGACCTCCATCAAAAACTTGATGGCATTGCCCCCGGCCTGACAACCAAAGCAATAGTACATTTGCTTGCTCGGGCTGACCGTAAAACTCGGCGATCGCTCTTGATGAAAGGGACATAGCCCCTGAAAATCGCGTCCCTGCTTTTTGAGTACTACATAAGAGGAAACTATTTCATAGATATCAGCCTTGGCTTTGACTTCGTTGATCGTATCGGGATGCAGGGAAGGAACTTCCATTCAATTTTAGACACTCTGCTACTTTAAGGAATGACCGTGGCATACTAATAAAGAATAACAGGCTCTCCGCTTTCATCATCTTTCGGATCATCCGCCAACCTCCAGATTCAGGTCTATGTTTGTTTGTCCCCAGTGTAGCTCCCCAAACCCCAACGACCACCGCTTTTGCCAGCAATGTGGTTTCCAGTTAGTTCAAAAATTGGCTGTAGTAGAGGAGTTGGCCGATGCTACAGGCCAACCCACCAATCCGCAAATCGATGAGCCAGAACCATCGGTGCCCAGGACTTTGGCTCTAGATAGCAACTCTCGCTATCGGATTATCTCTTCTTCTGCGGCCATGCTCGATACCAAGTTAGTCCAGGTACTCGATGCCCATCCGAAGCAGCCTTCGGCGCTGCAAGAATTTATGGCACAGCAGCCGCCGATCGATAGCAAAGCCTATTTGGGTAAAATTCCCAGCGACTATCCAGAATGGGAACTATGGGAGCGAGGCGGGATCAATCCTGCCGCTCGTCCATACTTAGCCCTGCAACCGGCTCTGAACAGCATTCCTCAGCTTTGTGATGCCTGGAAAGACCAACACCGCAGTGTATTGGTGCTGAATGCTCCCACCGCCCATCAACAGTTGACGACAATCTGCCAAGATGACCAATTGCCGCGCAAAGAACTGCAAGGCTGGTTAGAAGAAATGTTGCAGCTCTGGAATTACCTTCAGCCCTGGTCAGTGCGTTCTAGCCTGTTAGATCTAGATAATTTGTATCTAAACGCTGATCGCCATCTCTATCTGCGCTGTCTAATCAATGAACCTAGTGAGCAGCCACCCACCCCCAATGACCTAGCCAAGATTTGGCAGCAGCTTGGTCACAGCCAAGATCTAGGCTGGCAGCAATCGCTCACTGATCTTATTGCCACCGAAAATCTCACCGTTGATAATCTGCATCACGAACTCAGTAAACTCTCGGCCACTGCTGTTACCGAAATTGCCGAACAAATTGAACCCACAACCTCGCTCTTTTTGGTTCCCCGCTTATTAGGAGTAGAAGCCGCCGCCGCTACCGATGTAGGTAGACAGCGCGACCACAACGAAGACTATTACAGTATTGATAGTAGTTTTACTCAATGTCAAAGTCCTGAAAGCAATACTATTGCCGGTCGGGGGCTATATATTTTGTGTGATGGCATGGGTGGTCATGCCGCTGGAGAGGTCGCCAGTAAAATGACGACCGATAAGCTCAAAGAATATTGGGAAAGCCATTGGCGCGATGATGTGTTGCCCAGCGAAGAAGAAATCATTGCGGCGATTCACTATGCCAACCAAGCCCTGTTTGAAATCAATCAAGGTAATTCTTCTTCGGGCAGTGGCCGGATGGGCACTACCCTAGTGATGGTGCTGCTCCAAGATAATCAGGTGGCGATCGCTCACGTCGGAGACTCTCGCTGCTATTTACTAGAAACCAGCAGTCAACCAGTGCAAATCACTCTCGACCATGAAGTTGGTCAAAGAGAAATGCTGCGGGGCGTAGAGCCAGAAATTGCCTATGGTCGCCCGGATGCTTATCAGCTCACCCAGGCGATCGGACCCCGCGACCAGTCAGCTATTTCACCCGATGTGCAAATCTTTAGCCTGCGCGAAGATACGCTGATTTTGATTGCTTCTGATGGTTTGACCGATCGAGATCTAGTAGAAGAAAATGGCGAAGCGCTGCTGCGACCATTGATCAATCGGCAGATTTCCCTCCAGCAAGGAGTAAAGCAACTAGTCGAATTTGCTAATGGCTACAATGGCCATGACAATATTACGGCGATCGCAGTGCGCATTCAGGTTGGGAAGTGATCTAGCAATAAATGGCCTAGCAATGTTAATTCTTTCTCTGTTTGATGCTACGGGTAAAATCTTCATTAAGAATTGGCAGTTTGATCAATCTAGCCATATTCGGATTGGCCGTGACCCAGAAAATCAGGTAGTGATCGATGACCCGTTGGTTTCGCGTTTTCATGCCGATCTGCAAGCCAATAACCAATGGCAACTCGTTAGTCATGGCACTAACGGTACTTTTGTGAATGGCCAGAAGGTCGATCGAGCAGTTCTAACAAGTGGCAATATGTTGCAATTGGGTACTGGTGGTCCGCTGCTGCGCTTTGAGTCGGTGGGGGCAGTTCACTGTCAGCATCAGGGCAATACTTCTGATCGGTTGTTTTGTATGCACTGTGGACAGCCGATTTTAGTAGTCAAAACTATTCGTGATTACCAAATACTCAAGCCGTTAGGACAAGGTGGCATGGGCAGCACCTATTTGGCTTGGAACCAGCAAAAAATGCTGGTGCTCAAAGAAATGAACGCTGAGGTGGTTAACAACATTAAAGCTCAAGAGCTATTTGAGCGCGAAGCAAAGATTCTAAGCACTTTGCAGCATTCGGGTATTCCGCGCTATCAAGATTTTTTTGCTGAGGCGGGCAAGCGCTATTTGGCGATGGATTTGGTGCACGGCCAAGACTTAGAGCGCTACATTATCAAAAAAGGGCCTGTGACTATCCAGCAGGCGATCAACTGGATGCTGCAACTCTGCGAAATTTTGACTTATATTCACAGTCAGCGACCACCGCTGATTCATCGAGATGTGAAACCGGCCAATTTATTAGTCAGCAATGTGGGACAGCAGATTTTTTTGATTGACTTTGGAGCTGTAAAAGAAAGCGGCTCAGCGGGCAGCACCCGGATTGGGGCCCCAGACTATATGGCTCCCGAACAAAATCAGGGCAAGCCAGTTACCCAATCTGATCTGTATGCTTTGGGGCCAACTATTTTATTTTTGGTCACAGGGGAAAACCCTAGTAAGTATTTGACACTTACGACTAAGGGTTATGAGTTTTCGGTAAAGACTGTCCCAACGATTACACCCAAGTTGGCCGCTGTGATTCACAAAATGTCTGCCGATCGAGCCAATGAACGCTATGCTACTGCCGCCGAAGTAGCGATCGCGCTAAAGAGCTGTTTATGAGTCTAAAATTCTTTGATGAGTTGATATTCAAGCTTTGTAAACAATCGGCTTACAGATATTTCGCAGTGCTACTCTGAATATAGACATCAACCAGCAAAGAAAACTGGTTTTCACCCCGAACCGAAACTAGATGTCAGCCAGGTTTTAGGTTCCACGCAATTACCCGAGCAAAGCAACCAGATGGCCTTACACCTACTTTTATTGAGGATGTCAGCCAAGTCAAAATCACTAATAACCTCTGTTCGGCCTGCGGTGCATAACGTTACATGTCCCTATTGTTTTAATTACACCTAAACTATTGAAATTTCTCCAAAAGAAATGAGTCTAGAATCCTTCTAGGCTCATTTCTTTTGGGTTTTGAATCTTTAAAATGTTGATCGCCAGATTTTGTGTTAAGATGGCAATCTGTTAGGGCATGTGGCTCAGTGGATAGAGCATCAGATTCCGGTTCTGAGGGTCGGGGGTTCAAGTCCCTCCATGCTCATGTTAAAAGATAGACCAAGGGTTCAATTCATTTTATACTCGTGAGAGATAATACAAATTGGCAAGTGACTGGTATTAAGCTGTGGGCTTGGTACCAGTTCGCTGTTGCGGAAGCCGAGGCAGCGAAGATTGGGCGACGGGAAGTAGATTGGTTGTTGCAGGCAGTGAGTGATGTCGATCGATTATCTCTGCAATTAGGCGATGTTTCCCGGCGCGATCGAGTATTTCTCAACCGGCCTTGGTTAGAGATTTTAGATTTGTGGCAGCAGCGGCTGGTGCAGCGGAAGCCCGTGCAGTATTTGGTGGGAAGTACTCCCTGGCGGGATTTTGATTTGCAGGTTTCAGGGGCGGTATTGATTCCGCGTCCCGAGACGGAGCTGTTGATTGATTTGGCTATTGATAGATTTCATAATCCTAGTGGTAATTGGTTGGATTTGGGAACGGGAAGTGGGGCGATCGCTATTGGTTTAGCTACAGCGTTTCCAGATGCTTTTGTTCATGCAGTGGATTTTAGTGCAGAGGCTTTGGTGGTGGCTCGATCGAATGCTGAGCGCCATGGATTGATTGATCAGATTCAGTTTTATCAGGGGTCTTGGTGGCAGCCGATCGAGCACCTAAAAGGTCAATGTTTAGCGATGATTTCTAATCCGCCTTATATTCCGACGGCTACTGTGTTGGGGTTAGCTCCAGAAGTGGTAAACCATGAGCCTCATTTGGCTTTGGATGGTGGGGTGGATGGTTTGAGAGATATTCGAGTGTTGGTGAATGATGCGCCGGATTTTTTGGTATCTGGGGGTTGGTGGGCGATCGAGATGATGGCGGGTCAGGGTGAGGCGGTGGTAGAGTTGTTGGAGCGACGCGGAGCTTATCGAGATATTCAGATTGTTAATGACTGGGCGGGGTTCGATCGATTTGTGATAGCGACTAAAGTGTGAGGTTGTCTATTTTGGCTCCTTCGGAGTGGCAAATCATACCTTAATCGATGGTTTATGGTTGGTCGGCGATTCGACACATCCCAGCGAGGGCACAGCGGGAGTTAGTTATTCAGCGCTGACTGTGGTGAGACAAATTGATTCAACTAATCGATAGACATGGCTACCGATCGAGGTCGGCCAATATTCTTGCTGATCTGGATGAAGATTTTTAGCCCGCTCGATCGCCTCTTTAATTCCACTTTGGTAAGCAACAATATCTAAATTAGACTTGTTATATTTCCCTAAAGTTATTTTCAGTCTTTGCTCGAAATTCTTGCAGGTGCGGTCATCTGGGTGTAAGTCGGCAAAATGTAGGTATAACCATACTTCAAAACAAGGATTGCTTATTGCTAAGCCATAATTCTTTTGTTTGGCTTCTCGGCAAACTGTACTCAGGTTTTTCTCTGGCCAGCGATCTACATCAGAAACGAACCACAGCATGTCATCTGCATCTAAATCATATTGTTCTCGAAAACCATCTAAACGATCTAAAACATACTGTGGAGCAGATTTGCCATCTTCGCCAGTGGGTAAGACTTCTACTTTAATGCGACTACTATTAAACATGTTGAAGTACTGTTTTTCAGTCTCTTTGCCTTCTGTCGCAATCACAAACAATCTGGCATCTCTACGGTCTTGTTGCCGATCGAGCAATTTAGTTCGATTAATTCTTCCCATAAATTTATCATCCCACTACAGGTATAGCGGGTTTCTCTAACCAACCGAGTTTTTGTGGATCACCAAAAAATGGAATAGCACCAAATCTTCCGGCTAAATAGCCTTTTTCTAGTTTTAAATCTGGTCTAATTTTAAATTCTGCCAAGGAGTAGAGCGTAGAAGAGCCTTGTTGATTCTTCTCAACAAACCAAATTTCGTCTCGACGAAATATATCTAAATCTAAAATATTAGTATCATGAGTCGTGAAAATCATCTGGTTATCTTTACCTCGGCAGCTCATCACAGATTTCAAAAAACAGTGAGAAAGTAGAGGATGTAGCCTTCTATCTAGCTCATCCAGAAAAATGACTTTTTCAAATTCTTCTTGCAACATAAAAATAGATGGAGCTAGGTGAATTAAACGCTGTGTTCCTTCAGATTCTTCTTCCATTGAAAAGTCTATTAACTTATTATCTTCACCAAGATGCATCATTTTCAATTGAAGCGAGGATACGTGGTCTTTTCGTTCTCTAGAAATAATAAAGTACTCCCCTCGACTATTAGCCAAAATAACAGACTGTAAAGAATCTGATTCATCAAATTTCTTGACAGCATTACGCATTACCTCATCAGGAATACTTGGTGAATTACGATCAATATCCATTTCCACTTCCTCCACATTAATAGAATCAATACCTACTCCAGAAATCTTTAGAAATTCTCCTAGAAAATCCATAAAGGATTCATCCTTAGCCACCATAATTTCTAATCCTAAAAAATTGGATTCAGCAGGAATAACAGTCAATATATTATTGAACCAGTTAAAGACTGGATCTAGATTATCAATGTTCCGATCGATAGCCTCCGTCAAAAATAACTGATTAGGTCGTGTTCCTTGAGCAATAAAATCCAAAAACTGTCCTCGTTTTTCACTTCGCCCCTTGAGTATCAGGCCATATTCCACAGTTGTTTTCTTTGTAGCTGAAGTAATTCGCTCAAAATACAGCACCTCTTTCTTTTTACCCGCAGGAATTCCATAGAGCCACTCTTCCAAAATCTGCTCTTTATTTAACTTAAATCCATAAGAATATTGGTTGCCTTGAGAAGTAAAAATAAACTCAAATCTACTGGGTTTGTGGCTGTAATCACCGAGCTTGAAAGTTGGCACCGAGATAGACTGCCGACTGCGAGTTCCTTGCACAATTAATTCCTTGGCAAAGCTTACTGCTTCGATCAGATTAGATTTACCGGCACCATTTGCGCCATAAATTGCCGCGATCGGCAAGACTGATCTACCTTTGCCCGCATGATCAGTTGCCAGATGCTCAAGGTGTTGTTGGTCACTAGATACTCCGACCATACTAAATGTCACCTGATCTCTGAAAGACAAAAAGTTTTCAACGGTGAATTGGATTAACATCTCTCTGATCCATCAATAGTCTAGGGCATCTCTCTTCTATTGTATCTTAAATAGATATTTCAGAGAGAAAATCTCTAAAAAAGCTATGTATTAAACAAATTGCTATTTTCTATTACTCAGGACATACATCAGTTAGTCCGATTCAATGCTTGGCGAAAACGTTTTACAGCATCGGTATGATTAGTCAATTTAATACAATCAACTAACATCACTATGTCTAAATCTGGCAGGCCGATCGACTTTTCACTTAACTGATAGCCATCTGTTGTCAATATATAAATTGACAACGTGTCTTTCTCCCAAAACCATATCTCTGCAATCTTCAGTCGCTGATAAGCTAAAAGCTTAGAGATGCCACCACTGGTGACAACTACCTCAATTGCTAAATCTGGACGATCTCTGTCTACCCCCAATTCATAAGATTCATCTGCTTCTCTTTTAACCCTTAATTCCTCGCTTTCTAAAGTCATCGAGCCGGTAGGAGTATATTCAATGCCCAAAAAATCCAAATAAGCTTCTACTAAAGCAGCGATTCTTTTTTTGATAGTTTCGTGAGTTCTACCAGGCATTTCAGTAACTTCTAATGTTCCATCTAGATAAGACAAACGGATGCCTGATCGATCGAGGATCAACTCGATCGTCTTAAATTCTGGCCAAGAAATTCCGACAAAAATCAGGGGTTTAGCAATCTCATTTATTTGTGGGAGAGCGATCACCATGGGTAAGATTTTAGGGGTGTAACAATTCAGTCCATTAATCGAAGTAAAACAAAGTCACTAATTTGCGCTGTTCCTCAGCTTCATGGCAAGTTTGCAGCAAAGTATGACTATCGTGAAAAGCAAAGCAAACCAATTGCTGACAGCGAGAAACAATTTCGTGATTGCAGAGAGAGCTAGCCTCACCTAAGGGCAGGTCATCATTTTGGGAATTTTCCACCAAGTGCATCACATTTTCGAGCTGCTCCCGCGATTCTCGCGGCTGGCGACTCAGACTCTGAGGCAAAATGACCGTCAGCATATCTTGATCGGCACGCAAAGCCCCTTTGATCACCGCCGAATTGGTGCCAAAGGAGCCAGAAGTAATAATACGGTTGCCAGAAAGAACTAAAGCATAGCTCATCATCTCAATCAGATGCTGGTGCATGATTGGGACATGGCGAGACCCAAGCAGAGCAACTTTCTTGGAGCCAGTTTGCTGAATGTTCGCCAGTTCTTGGGCGAGAGTGTCGATGCTAGATACGTTAACCAAAAGACTTAATACATCACAATGTTGACGATGCCGCCATTCTAGCAGTTTTTGCCCCGATCACGTAGCTTCTTCGCAGAAGAATCGCCCAGATCTCAGCTTATTGCCACAATCAAGCAGAGCAAACTCAACTCAATCTTTTGCTGAAGATGCTAGGCGATCGCTCTAAAGATCGCCCCTAAACCTCAGTTCAACTGACTATTTAAACTGAGCCGTAATCCGTTTCATCGCCTCGTTAACATTGTCCCGGCTGTTGAAAGCCGAAATCCGGAAGTAGCCTTCACCCGCAGCGCCAAAGCCCGAGCCAGGAGTAACCACTACGTTGGAGTTAAACAGCAGCTTATCAAAGAAATCCCAGCTAGTAATATTGTCAGGAGTTTTCACCCATACATAAGGAGCATTCACACCACCATAGACCGTCAAACCAGCCGCAGACATTTGCTCCCGAATAATTTTGGCATTTTCTAAATAGAAGCTGACCAGGGCTTTAGTTTGGGCTTGGCCTTCAGGAGAATAAACCGCTTCAGCACCCCGCTGTACGATATAAGAAACACCATTAAACTTAGTGGACTGGCGACGATTCCACAGTTTCCATAGCTCCACGTCTGAGCCATCAGATGCTTTAGCTGTCAGGGTTTTAGGAACTACGCTGAGAGCGCAACGAGTGCCAGTAAAGCCCGCATTTTTGGAGAAAGACCGGAACTCGATCGCGCAGTCCCTAGCCCCAGGAATTTCATAAATAGAGTGAGGGATGCTGGGGTCGCTAATAAAAGCTTCGTAGGCAGCATCAAAGAAAATAATCGAGCCATTGGCCTTGGCGTAATCGACCCAAGCTTGCAGATGTTCTCTGGTGGCGACCGCTCCAGTGGGGTTATTGGGGAAGCAGAGATAAATTAAATCTACTTTTTGGCTAGGAATCTGAGCCGTAAAATTGTTCTCAGCAGTGACCGGCAGATAAACCAAGCCGCCATACTCGCCTTTTTCATTGGCTTCGCCAGTGTGACCAGCCATCACGTTGGTATCTACATAGACAGGGTAAACCGGATCGGTGACTGCGATCGAGTTGTTATCACCAAAGATATCTAAAATATTGCCGTTGTCGCACTTAGAGCCGTCAGAGATAAAAATTTCATCGGCGCTGATATCGCAGCCTCTGGCCTGAAAATCTTGAGCGGCAATTTTTTCTCGCAGCCAAGCATAGCCCTGCTCTGGGCCATAGCCTTTAAACTTATCTCGATTGCCCATATCTTCCACGGCTTTAATCATGGCATCACGGCAAGCTGCGGGTAATGGCTCGGTCACATCTCCAATGCCCAAACGGATAATCGGGGCAGTTGGATTTTCGGTAGCAAATTTATTGACGCGGCGAGCGATCTCTGGAAACAGGTATCCGGCCTTGAGTTTGAGGTAGTTGTCGTTGATGGTTGCCATGTGCTGAGGTGCTCTTAACAAAACGTGATAAATGTTAGTTTAACCGTTGCTTGCAGCCATGTATACCAGCTTTGCTCAACTGCAATGCCCATATCGATAAAGTGCCGTGATTTTGGTTAGAACAGAAATTGTGAAGAAGTATAAGTTTTTACTATGACGAACATTAAGTATTGTAAATACTCTCATTTTTCATAACTTCACCATAAGACAATTTTAAGATGTAAATCTCTTCAGTCTTTAATAGCAGAAAGATTTTCAGCTAGCTTTCACTTAAAAAATATCAATAGTTTAGGAGCACATTATTTATGGCAGTCATGCTAGAACTTTGGCCAACCCGCAGCACCGAAGACCTCAATGTGGTCATTAGAGCTGTTTACAAACAAGTATTGGGCAACCCCCACGTAATGGAAAGCGAGCGCCTAGTTGCCGCTGAATCTCAGCTTTGCAACGGCGACATCAGCGTGCGCGAATTTGTCCGCGCCGTGGCTAAATCCGATTTTTACAAATCACGCTATTTTGAAGCCTGCGCCCCTTACCGGTTCGTAGAGCTAAATTTCTCACACTTATTGGGTCGTGCCCCCCAAGATCAGCGAGAAGTATCTTTGCACATCATCCGCTGCGTAGCAGAAGGCTACGATGCCGAAATTGATTCTTACATCGATAGCGATGAGTATCTGACCGCTTTTGGCGAAAACAATGTACCTTGCTCACGGGGTAAATCTTCGGCGGGTAACGCTACTCAAATTGGCTTTAACCGGATATTTGCACTCGATCGCGGTCCAGCTCAACTAGATAGCGCGGTAAAAGCTTCGCAGTTAGTGGGTTCGATCGGCGGCAACAAAACCATCGCCATCAAGCCTTCTACCAATACTGTGATTGGCTCCGGCACCGAAAAGCGTCTACGCATTTTGGTCAGCGGTGGCAAGGGAAATACCCGCCACGTCAATACCAGAGAGTATTTGGTATCGGCCTCTAAAATGAGTTCACAGATTCAATACATCCACCGCACTGGCTCCAAGATTCTCAGCATTACTGAGGTCTAGATCCTCAGCCGTTGAGTGACAGCACTTAACGGCTTTATGCTCCCATCCCAGAATATTTCTTGATCCCGTGCTTCCACAGATAACGGTTAATTACCCAAAAAATTCCTGACCATACACCCATCATTAAAAATCCGCGCCCCACATTAACCGGCAAACCCACTAAGATCGCCGCCGGAAAATGAATCATGTAAGGGAAGGGAGTCCAAGCTAAAAAATCTTGCATTGGCTGCGGGAAAAGCTCGATCGGGGCAATCATTCCCGACAAGAACAAATACAGCAGAAACCAAAACTGCTCGATCGCCATTGCTCGCTCTGTCCAAAAAGCACATAGCGCAAAAGTATACTGCATCAAAAAACGTAACCCAAAAGTCATCATGGTCACTACCGAAAACTGTAATATTGGCAACCAACCCGGCCACCAAGCAGCCTGAGGATATAGCGCCAAACCTAAAAATAGCAGCAAAATAATAAATGGAAAGCGCGCAAATCTTTCACTGATATGAGAAATAAGGTGATGCCAAGCCGGATCTAAAGGCTGCAATAGTTTAGAAGAAAGCGTTCCTTCCACCACTTCTCGCTCAAATTCATAAATCACCCACACCACGCTGATTTGACGCACGACAAATACTACTAAGAAATAGCGGATGAATTCGATCGAACTCAGCCCAAATTGACCATCTTCGGCAGCATGTTGCCAGACCCCCATCAAAATGATTGGGGTTGAACCGGCTAAAACCCAGAGCCATAGCTCAGCACGGTATTCCAGCATGTAAGCATATTGAGTTTCAAACAAAACCTTAATAATCCGCCACATACCATCACCCATATTCGATCGCAGAGCGACTCTGAAGGAGAATCGAACCAGATTGTATGATAATCCTTTCCGGCAGGCTTTTGCTTCACGAGAATTAACTGTTTCTTTCAGATCTTTTAAGATACTCTGGGGAGGTCGTTCGGCTTTGAGTTTGGAGCTGTTAATGAAGATCTATGATTGCTATATATCCGGGCAGCTTCGACCCCATTACATTGGGTCACTTAGACATTATCGAGCGCGGCTGCGGGCTGTTCGACCAAGTAATTGTTGCCGTGCTACGAAATCCGGGTAAAACCCCTTTATTCACCGTCGAGCAACGGCTACATCAAATAGAAGTAGCCACTAAGCATTTGTCCAATGTGCGCATCGATAGCTTTGATGGTCTGACGGTCGACTATGCCAGAAAAATCGGGGCAAGCTGCCTTTTACGGGGGTTACGGGTACTATCAGATTTTGAAAAAGAGTTACAGATGTGCCACACCAATAAAACTCTGGCGGCAGATATTGAAACCATTTTCTTGGCGACTGCGGTAGAATATGCTTTTCTGAGCAGTAGCGTGGTCAAAGAAATCGCTCGCTTTGGTGGATCTGTAGATCATCTTGTTCCCTCCCACATTTCATTGGAATTATCGAAATGCTTCAGTACAACTTCAATACCGAACTCTCCGCCGACGAAGATCTAGATCGTCCAATGAAAAACAAAAATAATCCACCGTCCTCGGCATCTTCTGTAACTAAGTCTCAATCGCCCAAGAATAAGGCTAACGCACCAGCAAATCGCCCGGCTTCTCGTCCAGAGTATGCCGAACCCGAAACTAGAGTAGAAGCTAGACATTCAGACATGCGGGAACCACAAGTGGTGAAGTTCTTGATGGAGTTAGATCGTCTAGAAGAGCTAATACTCAAGAGCCCTCGGGTGCCTTTGACCGGCAAAGCGATGGTGGCAGAAGACGACATTATTGAACATTTAGATGTGATCCGGGCACGGGTGCCTGCAACTATCGATGCCGCTCAGTCGATCGTCAATCAGCAAAATTTAATCTTAATTACCGCCGAACAACAAGCTCACCAGCAAATTACTGCGGCACAGCAGCAGGCTTTTCAGATAGCTAATGAGCTAGGAATTATCGATCGAGCGAAGGCCGAAGCTGCCCAAATTCATCAAAGCGTGATGGCTGAATGCGCTACTGCCCGTGAACAGATTCGCCAAGAAGTCGAGCAAGCTCGTCGCCAGCAGTTGCAAGAAATCGATCACATCCGTCAGCAGGCATTAGCCGAAGCCCAGGCAATTCGGCGGGGAGCCGATGATTACGCCGATCAGGTGCTACACGCGATCGATACCCAGCTAGGAGAAATCCAAGCCAAAATCCGTCGGGGTCGTCAACATTTGAATTCCAATACTGGTAACTAAATAGCAGGGAACTTTTGCTGGCAGATCGCCGTCCTGGGGACAGTTACACCAACTTATTAAATTTTTACCAACCCTAGGTCGATGATGCTTTTCCGTACTGTACTTTGCCTTTTATCTATCGCGCCTGTCACCCTAATAGGTACTGTGGTGGGAAGTGCTCTCGCTCCCAGTCAGGTTTTAGCTCTAGATTCTGCCGCCAGTAAAGGGCAATTAAAAGCTGTGAATAAAGATAACGAGCAGTTGTTTGAAAAACTGGGTCTTACTCCTAGTCAAATCAAGAAAGTGCAGGCTATCTATGAAAAATATGAACCCGAAATTATCAGTCGTCGTCAGGCCATTGCAGCAGCTAAGAATGAAATAAAATCTTTGTCTCCCGATCTACAGCTCCAATCCAAGCAGCAAAAAATCGATAAGCTGAAGAGAGAATTGGCGGTCGTAAAAAGTAAATATACTACTGCGATGCAGGCTGCATTAACTACTGAACAGTGGTCGAAGCTGCAACAATTGCGGAAAGAGCGCTAACAAACATTGCATCTCTTAGTTACATTACCAAAAAATCTCGCCACCTACCTTGCGGCGGATGGCGATTAGCAAGCATCAAAATTCCACTTTGACTCTGTTTATTGATTCATCTCAAACCAAGGTAAATCCGGAAATAATCAGAATTTTAATCGATCAATTCTAAAATTGGGGCTTCGTCTGTTTGAGGATTAGATGCTTGTAGGGTCGCAGCCAAGTGTAGCATCGGAGTTTGAGCAACCGATTCAGTGGCCAAAGTCAGTAGCGGATTGGCAAAAACCCCGGCTAAAGAGGTAGCCAACACCATTAACACCAAGCCAATCTGCAAAGGCCGCATTCCTGGCAAATTCCAGTTACTGCGCGGATAAGCTTTGACTGCGGCAGACATTTCTTGCGGTTCTTTGACCACCATCATTTTTACTACCCGAATATAATAGTAAATTGAAATCACGCTCGTAATCAAGGCCAGTAGCACTAAACCATAGGCTCCAGCCTGCCAGCCCGCCCAGAAGATGTATACCTTGCCAAAGAAACCAGCCAGCGGTGGAATGCCGCCTAAGGACAAAAGACAAATGCTCAAACAAAGAGTCAGCAAAGGGTCTTTGTGATAAAGTCCGGCGTATTCGGTAATTTGGTCGGTGCCGGTACGCAGTGAGAACAAAATAACACAGATGAAGCCGCCCAAGTTCATGAATAGATAGACCAGCAAATAGAACAACATGCTGGTGTAACCGGCATCGGTGCCAATGATTAGACCAATCATCACAAAGCCAGCCTGGGCGATCGAAGAATAGGCCAACATCCGTTTCATACTGGTCTGAGCCAAGGCCACCACATTGCCCAAAATTAGACTGAGGACAGCCAAAGCGGTGAACACAAAAGTCCATTCGCCGCGCACCAAGGGGAAAGCTGTAACCAGTAAGCGAATGGCTAAGGCAAAGCCCGCTGACTTAGAACCTACCGATAAAAAGGCCACTACCGGTGTAGGAGAGCCTTCGTATACATCTGGAGTCCATTGGTGAAAGGGCACTGCCGAAATTTTGAAGGCAATCCCGGCAATCACAAACATTAAGGATACTAGTAGACCCAAAGATAAGTTGCTCTGGGAGGCGATCGCCACCGCAATATCGGGCAATTTGGTTTCGCCACCCGAGAGTCCATACAGCAAAGAAATTCCGTAAAGAAACACGGCTGAGCTGACTGCGCCAATGAGCAAATATTTGAGGGCAGCTTCGTTCGATCGAGGGTCACGCTTCATGTAGCCCGTCAACATGTAAGACGAAAGACTCATGGTTTCTAACGAAACAAAAATTGTTACCAGTTCAGTAGCCATTGAGAGCAACATTCCGCCCACGGTGGCGGAGAGCAGAATGGCAATAAATTCAGCTAAGGCAGTTCCAGTCTGCTCGATGTAGCGAATCGACATCAAAATGGTAACAGCCGCCGAAAGCGCAATCATGCCGCGAAATATCACGCTCATGGGGTCGCTGCTGACGGCTCCGAAAAAGCCGATCGGGTTAGCGATATGCCACTGCAAAGTTAAAGCACCGATCGAGGTCAATACTCCGCCAACGGCGAAATAGGCGATCGGTCGCGCCGCCTTGCGACCCAAAATCAGGTCGGCAATCAATACACCCATAATGGTGACTACCACGATTATTTCGGGCAGAATTGTGCCGGTGTTTAGTTCTTGGACTAAGTCACTAAAGTTCATGCTGTTTCTTCTCTCTGTGCCAGAATGCTTGGCCAAATTGGTGTTTTGGCTTGCCTTGAGTATTCTACCGCAGAAGAATGTTCGCTAGCCGCTCTAGTTCATGATTTGAGATTTAGATGGGGCTTAGCTCGAAAATAACCAGCGATCGACTTGGCATCGATCGGTGCTCCATTTAAAATAGCCGCGTCTAGCTCGGCTGGGGTCATGAACAATACTTCGATATCTTCATCCTCATCACCTGCTGGGGGGTGGGCTACCGGCACAGCACCTTCGGCTAAGAAGGCATAAATAATTTCGTCGGAGTAGCCCGGAGCCAAAAAGAATTCCCCCAAGTCTGTCCATTTGGTGGCTTGGTGGCCAGTTTCTTCTTCGATTTCGCGCTGAATTGTCACCAAGGGGGTTTCACCAACTTCTAAGGTGCCCGCCGGAAATTCTAAAATACGACCTTGGACTGCAAAGCGATATTGGCGCAAAATAATAATGCGGCCATCGGGAGTAACCGGTATCACCATGGCTCCACCGGGATGCTTAACATAAGTCCAGTCTCCTTCTACGCCGTTAGGCAAGCGCATCCGGTTGCCATGAAAAGAAAATTTGCGCGCCTGATAAAAAAACTGGGGCTGCACAATTTCGGCGGGTTCGTTTCCAAGGGGCATAATGGGGCACTCTTGATAGGTTGATTTAGAGCTTACCTGAATACTTCTGATAAAAAATGCTGAAGATCATCGATCGAGTAATTTACAAGTATGGTTCAATTGGTTAAGCATTTACGAGCATCTGTCCCATGAACGAAACTCCCATAATTATCATCGTCCACAATGGGAAAGGTGGCGTGGGCAAAACCACCACTACCATGGGCTTAGCCGCCATTTTTGCCGAAACAATGGAAGTAGCGGTGGTCGATGCCGATGAGCAGGGAAGCTGTAGCTGGTGGGCAGAAAGAGGCCAAATGCCTTTTCAGTTCAGTAAAGTGACTGAGCCAGAAGAATTGCGTCAATTAAAGCAAATTCAAGGATACAATCTAGTAATTGTAGATACGCCACCAGCACTGCAACCCGCCGTCGTTACCGCCCTGATGGAAATAGCGGACTATGTGGTGTTACCCAGTCCCTGTGCGCCAATGGACCTGGCCATCCTCGTCCAAACCGTTCAGGAAGTAGTAGCGCCCACCAAAATTTCTCATCGGGTATTGTTGACCAGAGTAGATAGCCGCAGTCTAAGGGAAGCGATCGATGCTCAAAACCAGCTTTTGAGTCTTGGTATTCCTACCTGTCATTCGTTTGTTCGAGCCTATAAAGCTCACGAACGGGCAGCTTTAGACGGCGCTACAATTACTCAGGCCAAGGGTAAGCAGGCGCGGGAAGCTGAAGCCGACTATCGGCGGGTGGCTGATGAATTAAAAAGAGATTGGAGAAACTAACTAATGGCAAATAGACGTGGCTTGGGTGATTTAATTAAGGAAGAAGCCCAGAAAACAGCGGCACCGGCTGAAGATAGCAATACGCCAGTTACTGTTGAGGCAGAAGTGACCGAAACAACTGAGCCATCAGCAAGTGCTGATGCCGAAAAAGATAAAACCATTGCCAAGTTAGAGCAGGGTTTGGCGAAAGCTAAAACTGATCTAGAAACTGCTCAAAAAGAAGTGCTGCGCCTGATTGATGAAAATAAACAACTCAGGACAGCTAAACCTGGCTCGGCTTCGCGGGCAATTACTCCGGCAAAATCTGGCAGTGGCGAGATGGTGATGGCTTCGGGTATTCCCATTGCATATGCTCACAAACGTGGCAAGGTGCTCATCCCAGATTTGGTGGTGAACCAAGATGCCGAAAATAACAAAGATTTCGCAGCGAATGCCTGGATGCTATAGAACTAGATCGGATGGCAAAAGCCCTAGTTTTTCAGAAAAGCTGGGTTTTTTTGTGGTTGATCATTACCGCTTCAAATAACTTGATAACCTTATGAACTGGCGCAGAGTATAAGGCTTTGTGTACTTTTTCGATGTCATTTAACTTTGCAGGCGGGAAGTCCCGCGCTCTACCGACAGGTGAGCGTCGGGATGAAAGGCAGGCGAGTTGACGATTGCTTGCCCAATGATACCAACAAGCATAGCTCTTGGAAGGTTGGGCAAGTATGAGAAAACGAGCAAAAATGCAGAAGCCATAGTACAATAGTGGTGGAGGTTGATGACCTTACAGGGCGACTACAAGGCGGTCTTTACGAAGGCGAGTACTAGCGCACTACCTGTTAAATGAAATCTACCGCTGGAATACTGAACCCCATGTGGA
>JAYSRP010000302.1:0-4746 GCA_043721015.1 Synechococcales cyanobacterium
TGGGGCACAGGGAGTCTGCCTTCGGAGGCTGTGTAAGACCAATGTTTTGCTTGCAAAATAGAGGCGGCGGCTGTTGAACAAGGAAGTCTGGAATCTTGATGCCCGCTCTCTACCGCAAGGTGAGAGCTGGGTAGTACGGAGTCTAAGATATGTCACTTCGACTAGTCGCATTCGATTGTATTGTAAAATGTTACACTTGTATAATTTTTTCTTACTTGCTTGTAAATTACGACACAAATACCTTTGAAGTTTGTCCATTTACAAATTGCAGAGAAAAGAGAGAGGCTAGTATAGTCAGCCTCTCTCTTTATTAATAGATTTACAGAATCTAGGAAATTACCCAGTTCACCAAGGTGCGTACCGGATGACCAGTAGCCCCAGCGTTATTTACTCCGTTGTCTTTATCAGCCCATACTGGCCCGGCCACATCTAAATGCGCCCAAGGCACCTCATTGATAAACTGCTTCAAAAACAGCGCTGCCGTGATGGAACCACCACCCCGAGGCCCAGTGTTTTTCATATCGGCGATTGGTGACTTTAAGCCCTCGAAGTATTTCTCTTCCATGGGCATCTGCCAAAACTTTTCACCGGCTGTTTCTGCTGCGGCCAGGATACTATCAGCCAGTTCCTGTTGAGGACTCCACAGACCAGAAATATCATCACCCAAGGCAATAATACATGCCCCAGTCAAGGTCGCCAAGTCTACAATGGCATCCACACCCAGCTTTTCGGCATAAACCAAAGCATCTGCCAAGGTCAATCTGCCTTCAGCGTCAGTGTTGTTCACCTCGATCGTCTTGCCATTAGAAGCGGTTAGCACATCTCCTGGGTGGATTGCCGTGCCCGAGATCATGTTTTCAGCGGCAGCGCTAATAAAATGGACTTCTACATCTGGCTTAAGCTGCCCGATCGCCTTAGCAGCACCCAAAGTAGCCGCTGCCCCGCCCATATCCATTTTCATGGTTTCGATGCCGCTACCAGCACCTTTAATATTCAGGCCACCAGAATCAAACGTGACTCCTTTACCGACGATCGCCAGTTTTTTCCGAGGAGTCCCAACCGGCTTATAGGTAAGGTGAATGAACTTTGGTGGTAAATCTGATGCCTGAGAAACTCCTAGGTATGCACCCATGCCCAAAGCTTCACATTCGGCCTGTTCTAAAACTTTTAGTTCCATGCCATAGGCAGTGGCAATCTCTTGCGCCGTAGCCGCCAGTGCTGCTGGAGTCACCACATTAGCTGGAGCAGCCACTAATTCTCGGGCTAAGTTGACCCCAGAGACGATCGACTGTGCCTTGGCCACTGCCGGATCGTTGCCAGCCAGGCCCAACAGATGAACCTCTTGTAGATTTTTCTTGCTTTCTTCGGGCTTCGATTTAAACCGTTTGTCTTCGTGCAGCGCCAACCACAAACCTTCACTGATGGCCTGTGTCAGCAGCGCAGCAGGAATATCGCTACTGGTGGGCAAACTAACTGCTAGGGTTTCACATTTCTCTTTTTTGGCTGCCCGCGCAATGTTGGCCGCTGCCCGCCGATAGCGATCGACTTTCACATTTTCGTTTTTGCCCAAACCTACTAAGATTAGTTTTTTAAAGTTGCCCCCCATCCCTACTCTCGTAGTAACGCTGCTGGCCACGGCACCTTTAAATTCGGCATCTTCGATCGCCGCCTGCAAAATGCCTTGGAGGGCTTGATCTAATGTGGCTAAGTCACCGCTAAGGGTAACGTCATCTTCCCAAAAACCGATAGCCAAGCCATCGCCGCGCCATTCTAATAAGGAGTTCGCTGTCGTCTTAATATCCATGGAGTCTTTTGTTCGTAGTGCTCTGCTGCCAATTATTACCGATTTTGGCAGGTTCGATCCTCCGATTATCTGACGGTCTGATCTGTTTATGGTTCATGGATATTTAGCAAATGCGTTACTTCTTGCCAAACAGACCAAACAGTCCACCTTTAGCTGTAGCTGATGACTTACTGGCTGCTGGAGTGTCACTCATCATTTTTTTGATTTCTTGCTTGGCATTGCGGACGATCGGAGCAGCAGGGTCTAGTTGAATGGCCTTATTGATGTGCATTTTAGCCATCGTCACCTGATTTTGACGATAGTAGACGATCGCCATTTGGGCGTGAGCGATCGCATTATTGGGGTCATCTTTTAATACTTCTCGTAGTTCCACATTCGCCTTAGTCCAGTTCCGCATATTGATATATTCCTCTGCCCGCCGCATCGCTTTTTCTCCTTGTAAGGGATTTTTAGATACTTCGGCGGCTTTGGGGGTTTCGGTTGTAGTCGTTGTTTCTGCTAAAGATTGTTCTACCGTTTTATTAGTAGAAGCGGCATTAGCCAATGGAGGGCGACTGGCCTGATTACGTTTGCGGAGTAAATAAACAAGATTTAGCTCACTAATATTACCGGTAACTTCGGTACTACTTTCTAGCACAACGTATTGCTGAAGAGCTAACTCTTTCAACAACTCATGATAGACGCGATTCAAGTCTTCACTGCTCTGTTGATAAAGTTTTTGGGCACTGCTACTAGCGATATCAATTTTGCCAGCATCAGCCGTGATTCTTTTGGCTATCAGCTCTAACATGGCCTGTTGTTCTTGGAGCTGAGCAGCTTTAGAAATTTGACCATAAGATTGATTTACGATACTAGAGAAAATCTTGGTGGCTAACATTTTTTCGCTGACAGTTTGCCAGTTAGCACTATCTGGGTGCATTAAGCGGGCAACTTCTTTGTATCGATCGCGTACACCAGTAGCGTCGGCATCTACCGATACCCCCAAAAAAGCATGATGGTCAGTGAAGTCAAATTTAAATAAGCCTTGGGTTGGTTTGAGATTCATACTTGGTGCGGCAGATAGCGGATATCTCTGATGTGTGAACGTTAGTAATGCTGGGCTGCCACCTTGCAAACTAGGCTCAGAATAACTCGGTGGGGAATTCCCAATGAGTTGCCTGAACTTTTGCTAAAGCTTGGCTGAGTGGTGTTTGTAGATGGCCATTGGTGGCCAAAATTCGACCCGAATCGAGCACAAATGGGCTTTCATCGTAGGCGGTTACTAATCCACCAGCTTCTTGTATAATCACTACTCCGGCAGCCAAATCCCAAGGAGATAAGCCGCGTTCCCAATAGCCATCGAGCCGACCACAAGCCACATAGGCTAAATCGATCGCTGCCGCTCCACCTCGTCGCACGCCTTGGGTGTGGTGAGTAAGATAACAAAACTCTCGATAGTTGTTGTCGGTGGTTTCTCGTCGATCGTAGGCAAAGCCTGTGACCAACAAACTGTCAGCTAAAGTCGCAGTTTGAGAAACCTGGATCGATCGGCGGTTACAGGTAGCACCGAGTCCGGTGGCTGCCCGAAAAAGTTCTTGATGCCAAGGATCAAAAATCACGCCCAGAGTGGGTACTCCGGCTACTAAGAGGCCGATCGAAACTGCGCTGAAGGGGTATTGGTGAGCGTAGTTGGTGGTGCCGTCTAAGGGATCAATAACCCACAAAAACTCAGCATTACTATTCCCATACTTCCCAGTCTCTTCGGCCAAAATGCTATGGGTCGGCAGATGACGCTGCAAAATTTCGACAATTCGCGCTTCTGACTCTCGATCGGCCACGGTAACTAAGTCACCAGGGCGGCCTTTAGACTCAATTTGACCAGCCAAGTTGTCGCGGTGGTGGTTAATAATTGCTCCGGCAGCCAGGGCGGCTTCGGTGGCTATTTCTAAGAAGCTCTGTAAATCTGTGGCCGAAGGTAATTGAAAGATAGGTGACTGGATAGGTGACTGAGACATGATGTTCGATATATATTTATGAGGGAGTGAAAAACTACGGTGCTGCCTACTAAATCTACCCATGCCTAAAAACTTTCTAAGACTCTTTCCGAGACTCTTTCCGAGACTGTGGCCAATAGCCCACAAGATTACCCTTGGTGGGTTGCTGATATTTGTGAATTCTGGCAGGGTAGCTGCCCAAGATAACCGAGTATACACCCCTCTTCCGTTGCCTCCAAGCAATGAGGTGGCCGATGCTTTAACCGATCGAGATATCCCTCTAGGTGACGGCGGTTTTGCGCGTGATTATGCGATTCAGCTAGTTAGCGGTGAGCAGGTGGTGATTGAACTCACCTCTGATAATTTTGATACGGTATTGACCTTGTTGAGCAAGGAAGGTAAAACTGTCGGTAAAAACGATGATGGCCCGGATGGTTCGAGTAATTCGTTACTGTTTGCTCGTATTAAAAAGACTGGGCCTTATACGGTACGGGTACAAGGCTTTAGTGATACTAGTGGGGGGAAGTTTTTTTTGAAGGTTAGTCGCCTGAAGGCGGTGCCATAAAAACCTATTTCTTGGAACCGATGAGTTCGATGAGAGCGGCTTTGAATTTTTCTAGCCGCAGGTTTACGGAGTCGCTAGATTCTTGTAAGGCTTTGGTGAGTTGATCGATGCGCTGGTTTAAAAAGTTGTTGCGCTCATCTAGCGACCGCAGTTCTTGGTTAAGTCGGGTAATTTCGGCTTGTAGAGCTTCATTGCCGCTATCTACTTGACCACTGCTATCGAGCTGTCCGCGCTGAACAACTTGCCAGGTGGGTGGTTCGGTGGGTAGCAGTTTGACTAAGGCCGGTTTTTTGATCAGGAGATTTTCTCTCGATTTATCGAAGTCAAAGGCTAGGGGCAGAGATTGCAGCCGATCGAACAATATTTTGCGCTGGGGATTGAGCAGTAGCCACGCACAGCCAGGG
>JAYSRP010000303.1:0-10607 GCA_043721015.1 Synechococcales cyanobacterium
GAAAGACCCTCATCCCCCAACCCCTTCTCCCAAGGCGGGAGAAGGGGAGCCGGAGCACAAAGCGAAGTCTCTTGCTCCCTCTCCCCTTGTGGGAGAGGGGTGGGGTGAGGGGTACTCAAGGTGTCCCGGCTTAAATTGCTACCCAATAATTCGGCTCCTAAACGGAGCCGAAGTGAGTCACATCCTGGCTTGCTTGCCCTATTTAGACATAGACGGCTTGGGCTTGAGCTAAGAGATTTTTGAGTTCATCACCTTCTAAGACCTCTTGCTCTAGAAGCTTTTGGGTGATCGACTCTAGCAAATCGCGGTTAGCAGTCAAGATCTCCTTGGCTACTTGGTAGGCTTGATCGATCGAGACTTTCACCTGTTGATCGATTTGTTGTGCCACCTCATCGCTAATTTGACGGCGGTTGCTGCCACCTAAAAATTGACTAGTGGTACGATCGAAGGCCACCGGGCCTAACACCTGATTCATGCCATATTGGGTAATTGCTTTTTCGGCCAAGTCAGTAGCTTTTTGAATATCATCAGCGGCTCCGGTAGAAATCCGGCTAAACACTAGCTCCTCAGCAACTCTGCCTCCTAAGAGGGTAGCAATTTGGCCAGAAATTTCGGTGGCATCTAGCAAAAACCGATCTTCTTCGGGCACTTGCAGGGTATAACCCAAAGCACCCATCCCCCGAGGGACGATCGAAATCTTACTGACCTTGCCGCCCCCAGGAGTCAAAGCTCCCACTAGAGCGTGACCAACTTCGTGGTAGGCAACAGTTTTCTTTTCGATCGGATTCAATACCCGCGCCCGGTTTTCGAGGCCAGCAACAACTCGCTCAAAGGCAGCATTGAAGTCGGCCATTTCTACTGCCTGCCGATCGTACCGAGCTGCTAATAAAGCCGCTTCATTCACCAAGTTAGCTAAGTCCGCACCGCTAAAACCAGCGGTCTGAGTAGCCACGGTTTCGAGCTGAACATCGGCACCAATTTTTACGCCCTGCACATGGACATTTAAAATAGCTACCCGACCTAATTTATCAGGCCGATCGACTGTCACCTGCCGATCGAACCGACCGGGCCGCCGTAGAGCCGCATCCAAGACCTCTGGGCGATTGGTGGCACCGATTAAAATTACGCCGCTGTTGCTGCCAAAGCCATCCATTTCTACCAGCAACTGATTGAGAGTTTGTTCGCGCTCATCGTTACCGCCACCAATTTGAGGATTGCTGCTGCGAGCTTTCCCAATCGCATCTAGTTCATCGATAAAAATAATGCAGGGGGCTTGGCGCTTAGCCTTGGCAAATAAATCGCGGACTCTCGCTGCGCCGACTCCCACAAATACTTCGACAAACTCTGAACCAGAAATACTAAAGAACGGCACACCAGCTTCACCGGCCACGGCTTTAGCCAATAGGGTTTTGCCAGTTCCAGGAGGGCCGACAAGTAAGACACCTTGAGGAATTTTGGCACCTAAATTACGATACTTTTGACCATTTTTTAAAAAATCTACTACTTCTTGTAGTTCTTGTTTAGCTTCAATCACCCCAGCAACATCTTTAAAAGTGATGCCAGTTTGGCCTTGAGTATAAACTTTAGCTTTGCTTTTGCCCACTCCATAGGCACCAAAGCTATTGTTATTTCCGTCTTCTTGTTTTTGTAATAACCAAGCGCTAGCTAAAGCAAAAGCTGGAACCGCTAGACCCAATAAAATAGTTGGCCAAGGATTAGGATTAGTAGGATTAGAATTCTCTACTTTAAAGCTTACTCCTTGCTCTTGCAGCAACTGCATCAAAGCATTGAGATCGCCATCTGTGGTGGTTTGGTAAGTTTCTAGACCATTGGTGGCAGCGACAACGTATTCAATGAAATTATTGGCAATAGTGACCTGGCGCACCCGATCGGCTTTGATTTGGCTGAGAAAGTCGAGGTAGCTAGTGGAGTTAAGCACGATGATATTTCCCGGAGTGATGGTGGTGGAATTAAACTTGGTGAACTTCACTCATCGTAGGTGGATTATCGGAATGCTAGAAGTGCTGTTTTTACCACTGCTCGATCGGCTATCCACATGAAACAAAATCCAGCCCGATTGGGACTGGATTTTGGAGGTTTAAGTTAGCAGGTAGCTACTGGACTACGCTTGTCGTTGGGTTCGGCTCCGCTCACCCAACTAATTGACTTGATTAGCGGAAGAAATATTGCACCCGCTGTTTGTAATTGTTTTGGTCTAGACCATCAGTTTTTGCTCGGTACTGAGGTGGAATAAGGTTGTTGAGTCTTTGCACTCGATCGGGAGGTGAAGGGTGAGTGCTCAGGAAGGCAGGGGTAGTACTAGCACTGGCTAGTTTTTTCATGAATTCGGGCATGGCGCTAGGTGCATAGCCCACTCGGATAATGTTATCTAGGCCACGTCGATCGGCATCGTATTCCATTTCTCGGCTCTTTGGTAGGCGTAACCCGATGTTGAACACAGTATTAGAAAGTTGATTTTGATCTAGACCAGCGATAGAAGAAATACCTTGGGCAATCAGGGTCTGTTTGAGTTGTTCGATCGAGTGACGACCGGTAATATGACCTATTTCGTGGCCGATAACGCTGGCAAGTTGGGCTTCGTTATCAGAAGCTTTCATCAAGCCAGTATTGATGTAGACATAGCCACCCATGGTGGCGAAAGCGTTAATGGCATTGTCTTCAACAACTTGAAAAGTATATTTGATGTTGGGACGGGCGCTGCTGCGTGCTAGTCTTTGACCGATATTGTTAATATAGTCGTTAACTTCTTGATTTTGAGACATTCTCAGTTGCCTCACAATTTGTTGATTGGTCTGTGCCCCTAAAGCTATTTCTTGTTGGTCGTTAATACTCAAAGCTTGGATAATTGGAATGCCCTTGCGGATGAGATCTAAGAGAGTAAAGGCTTGACCAGACTGGGGTGCGAGCAGAATACTGGCACTCATGACGATCGCTAGCAGTGCAGCATAGGCACGACGGCGGCCTATAAAAAACAGCGATTTTTTGAAGAAGTTAAGCATGATGATTTGTGAACTGAATCTGAAGTGGTTTTGAAAATAAAGATTGGAGATTGATCACCAAAGATGAGCGGCATCAGCAAATAAAAGTAAAATTATGATTTAACTGTGGGGACGGTGAAAAGTGGTATAAAGTTGCCAGATAATTCTCAGTAGACATTTGACAAAGACTGAGCTGGGAACTGATACTGCTTAGTGGTAGATTTTAGACTGGTAGATTTTAGACAAGCAGGATCATTTTATGTCCATTTTAGACCGACAGGGTAGATTATTTGGGAAAATTAGCATTCTCGATATCGCGGCTGTTTTAGTGATTTTGGCTGCTGGATTTGGCATTTTTGTACCAATGGGTAACAGTTCAGGGCAATCAATCGGCGGCAAAACACAGGTCGCTGAAGTTGATGTGGTAGTGAGGGGCCTAAATGTTCTTAAGCCTGAAAAAATGCAACAAGATTTTAAGCCCGGTAACAAGCTGAGTTTTGTGATTCGGAATCAGCCTACCGCTCCAGTAGAAATTAAATCTCTAAAGGTGCTCGATCGACTGTTGGCTACGACTCAACCGGATGGCTCGATCAAGGCACTGAAAGATCCCCGCCCAGATTTGTTCAGTGTGGATATGCTGATTACGGTAGAGGGCAAAGGTCAAGCTACCGAAGGGGGTTTTACCTTGGGCGGTACTAAGGTGAAAATTGGTAGCTCAGTGGAAATCGATCAGAAAAACTACAATTTCAATGCTAGCGTAATCGATATACGGGTATTGGAGGAGGCTGTAAAGTAGTTGGGGACTAAGCAAACTCAGCTAGTTTGGCCTTTACTTTTTGAATATCTTGCCACATCAGCCATTTGGGTGCGCCTTCTTCTTTGGAGGAGTTCCGCAGTAGATAGGCTGGGTGAAAGATCGGCATACAGAGGCGACCTTCCCACTCAATCCATTCACCGCGCACCTTGCTGATGGCTCCTTTGTGGCCGGTGAGGGCTTTGAGGGCGGTTGCACCAGTGAGTAGAATGATTTTAGGATCTACTAGGCGAATTTGTTCTAGCAAATAAGGCTTACAGGCAGCAATTTCTTCGGGGGTAGGTACCCGGTTATCGGGTGGCCGACAGCGCACAACGTTGCAAATATAGACTTCTTTGGCTACCGATAGCTCTACTGAAGCCAAGATTTTTTCTAATAATTGTCCCGATCGACCAACAAAAGGCAGTCCTTGCTCATCTTCATTCTGGCCGGGGCCTTCGCCCACAATCATCACTGGAGCTTTGATGGCACCGCGACCCACCACTGGATTCAAACGAGTAGACCCTAGCACACAGCGCTGACAAACTCCGCAATGGGCAGCTAGTTCGTCGATGCTGCCGTAAGTGCCGGGAGTGATTGGGATAGCGGCACTGGTGGGGATTAAATCTTTTCCAGCAGCATTGTTTCCTGAGACTCCTGGAGCAAAGCCGCCAAAGAGATTGAGTTGTTCGTCAGACATAGGGGTGGTGAGCGATGTTGAGTATCTATATTATCAGCATCCGCCGAAAGTGGTCAGCGCTAACAGATTAGTGATAGCTGACCATTACTTTATCTACTCGGTTGCCGTCCATATCCATAATTTCAAAGCGCAGGTGCTCCCAATCAAAATGGTCAGCAGCTTGGGGTATTTTGCCTAGCTGGACGATCGTAAAACCGCCCAGGGTGTTATAGCTGCCCCGCTGTTCGATCGAGTTCCCGGCCATTTCAAATAGCTCTAAGAACTCTTCGATCGGCAACATGCCATCGAGTAGCCAAGAACCATCTTCTCGCTGGACGGCTTGGGGCGGTGCAGGCTGCTCAATATCTTGAATGTTGCCCACGATTTCTTCTAGCAAATCGTTCATCGTGACCATCCCCTGAATCACGCCATATTCATCAATGACCATCCCAATATGGGTGCCACTTTCTTTGAACTGCTCTAAGACTTTTAGCCCGCGCATACTCTCGGGCACCAGCAGCGGATTGATCATCGAAGAAGTTAGGTTGGGCTTTTGTCCTTGCAGGGTTTGGCTGAGCAGGTCGGCCACATGCACCACGCCCAAAATGTCGTCTACAACTTCCCGGCAAACTGGGAACCGAGAATATTGGCTTTCTACAATTTTTTTACAGTTATCTTCCCAAGGATCTTCAATATCTAGCCACACAATATCGGGGCGGGGAGTCATAATTGAGCCGACTTTTCGATCGCCCAGACCCATGATCCGTTCCATCATGTCTTGTTCAACTTCTTCTAACATTCCGGCTTCGGTGCCTTGGCCAATCATCACCCGAATTTCTTCTTCTGTGACTTCTGGTTCACTGGATGGCCGAATACCTAACAGCTTTACTACTAGGTCGGTAGAACGACTGAGAATATGGCTAACAGGGCTGCCAATTTGACCCAGCCACAGTAGGGGTTTCGCTACCAGCAAAGAGAGTCTTTCGGGGTTGTTGAGGGCGAGCTGTTTAGGTACTAATTCACCAATAACAATGGTGAAGTAGGTGACAATAGCAATTGCGATAACGCTAGAAATGGTTTCGGCGTATTTGTGGGCGATCACTGGAGCAGCATATTTTTCGGCGATCGGCAGCAGCAAGGGCACCAATATTCTGCTGACGGCACTTTCACCTCTGGCACCAGATAAAATCACCATTAGGGTGATACCTACCTGCACTGTGGGTAAGAAGCGGTTTGGATTGTTCGCTAAATCTAGGGCAAGGCGAGCTTTTTTACTGCCTTGATTGACGAATTGCTGAAGTCTGACTTTGCGAGCGGAAACGATAGCCATTTCTGACATTACGAACAAGCCATTGATAAAAATCAGTACCAGGACTAGCGATAATTCACCAACGGGAGACATAAGAACAAAATTACGGGAATTCTTTGATATTCTACCCTACCATAAGGCGGACTGCCTCTAAGCTTAGTCTGCAAACACTAAGGCGGCGGATATCCCCGTTGTCAAACAAGTGGGGAGTATCAAAGGTAATTCATGCTAGTGGAAAGTTAATTTTGATAAACTCGATCGAACCCTCTCGGTCTCTGACCAATCCATCACAGGTCGCCGCCGTCAGAGCTTGCAGCATGGGCTTATAGGCTTTGCCTGGTGGATATCCCAAATCTTTCAAATCATTGCCATCTAAAAAAGCCTGGGTATGTGACCATTCGGTGAGATGGCGAAACAGCAGCAAATTATCGGGTTCGGGATCTAGCAGCAAGACTAAATACAATAGCTCGATCGAGTAAACTGCTAGCTTGGCGGTGATTTGGCTAGGACGGAGACCAAAACCCAAATTATTGATGGTCGCTTGCACCAGCTCGATTTGTTGCAGACGCTCGATCGACTCCACTGACATTTGTAACTGCTGTGCTGCTGTTTCTCGATCGACCAAATCCAAACTGGCCAAAATTATTTCTAGCCGCAATGGCCATCCGGCAAGCCGCATAGAGGAATGAGGTGGATTTACCAGCAATCGTTCCAATAAGTTCAAACTCAGCCAAGTTGTCTCGGTAACTTGAAGCTGGGGATGAATACATTGCCAAGCCTGCAACTCACCCAATGCTTTAATCCCCTCTAGCCACTGCGGACTGTCGCTAAGATACTTCAGCTCGGCTCTGAGTCGGTCTTCTAGGGAAGGCACTCTCACCTGGGACTTGAGGGTAGTTGCAAAAATACCGCTGTTTAAGGTGTTCTGCCACTGCATCTCTGTTTCTGCTGCCCAGGTAAAACCCAGTCTAGTCAAAAAACGCACTCCCCGAAAAATCCGCGTCGGATCATCTTGAAAACTGCAATCGTGTAGTACCCGTAAACATTTCCGAGCCAAATCTTGCTGACCACCAAAGAAATCGGTAATTTCGCCAGCTCTTTCGCCAGTTAGCCTCAAAGCCATGGCATTTACTGTAAAGTCCCGCCGTTGCAGGTCTTGATAAATTGACCCCGCAGTCACCGTGGGATGAGCACCAGGATATTGGTAAGTCTCGATGCGGGCGGTGGCAATATCTACTGAGATGCCCGACCATTCTTTGTCGATCATCTGTGGCCAAGTCAGTGCCGCCGTCTGGAAATTGGGGTAGCTGGTGAGCTTTGCTGAGGGATAGACTGCCTGCAAATCGATCGCTAGCTGAATCCCGGCATCGGTAGGAGTCTCTGTTTCACCGCCAACGACCAGATCTAAATCTGGCAGAGTGAGAGCCAAATCATTGGAATCATGTCGCAATAAATCGCGGACAGCACCTCCGACTAGATATAAATCCCAGCCTCGATCGATCGCACATTGGGCAGCGCTGCGCCATACTGATCGCAAAGCTGGGGGTAAAGCAGCATCAAGTTGATCAAGTGAGACTTTTGTGGTGTTTTCTAACAATCTGATGCCTCGGAGATGTTAAGAGTGTGCAGAGATGGTAAATTTTTGTAAGTCTGCTTAAATTTATTACCTAATCTATTTTATTAATATTCCAGGAGAATAATAATGGTTTTTGTATTCGATCTAGCCTTGTTTGCTTTGGTACTACTATCTTTCGTTATGATTGTAGGTGTACCGGTAGCCTATGCTGCACCCCAAAACTGGGATCGTTCTAAGAATCTGTTGTTTTTAGGCTCTGGTGCCTGGGCGTTATTGGTAGTTGTGGTTGGCGTTTTGAACTTCTTGGTAGTTTAATCGTTCGGTAATGTCGCCACGGGGGTGGCTCAGAGCAGCTTCAGAGCAGTCTCAGCCACTCCATGTTTTTATGTTTAATTTATTGGAGCTTGCATGGCTACTTTCGAGGGAAACTTTACCCCAGATATCTCTCTGCGATTTGCGATCGTGGTGGGCAGATTCAATGACATGATAACGCTCAAGCTATTGGCGGCCTGTCAAGACTGTCTGAAGCGCCATGGGGTAGATGTAGAACCCGATAGTCAGCAGGTAGATTATGTGTGGGTGCCGGGCTGTTACGAAATTCCGCTGGCGGCCAAGCACTTAGCTTTCTCCCAGCGCTATGATGTGATTATTTGCCTGGGGGCAGTGATTAAAGGCGATACCCCTCACTTCGATTATGTTTCTTCTGAAGTCTCAAAGGGCGTAGCCGCCGCTTCTTTCCAGAGCGGTGTGCCGGTGATTTTTGGGGTATTGACAGTAGATACTATGGCACAGGCTTTAGAGCGAGCCGGAATTAAGAGCAACTTGGGTTGGGGCTACGCGATGAACGCCCTAGAGATGGCTACGCTGATGCGCCAAATGCCAAAGATTTCGCCAGCTCCTGTTCAGCAGATGATTAAACCAGTCTAAACTGTGACTAATTATCTAAACTATGATTAGGATGATTAAATGATGAGCTGTGATTATTTTATTGGTTTCATCATTGGGATACGAGCAATTTTTAAGCGTTAGAAATAATTAGCTGATGGACTATTATTGTTGCAGCAGATTAATCATAGTCCATCAATCAATCACACAAATCACAGTTTAGACAATTATGCGTTTACTACCTCTGAGCCTAGCAGTCTTGTTTGGAATCCATTTGGGTTTAGCACCAGCAATTCTTGCTCAGTCAACGACCAAAGGTAGCAGCGAAGCAATTGTTCCCAACGAAAACCTGGTAGTAGAAGGAGTCCCCCCAATTCCTAACGAGTTGGCTAATACAGTGGCTCGCTACACCCAATTTCGATCGGCCACCCTCTCTAGTTGGCATCCCACTAAAAAAGAAATGCTGATCTCCACCCGCTTCGGAGAAGTAGCACAGATCCATCGGGTTAAATTTCCGCTCGGGGCACGTCAACAGCTTACCTTTGCTAGCGAAAAAGCCAGTGGGGCTTCCTTTCAACCTACTACTGGGGACTATTTTGTCTTCAGCAAAGATGTGGGCGGCAATGAGTTTTCTCAAAACTATCGCTATGACTTAGCGACCGGCGATATCACTCTGTTAACTGATGGTAAATCCCAGAATGGGCGAGGGATTTGGTCGGCCAAGGGCGATCGAATGCTCTATGGTTCCACTCGCCGCAATGGCAAAGACCGAGATCTGTACATCATTGATCCCAAAAATCCCCAGAGCGATCGACTGGTTTCCACCAATGAAGGCGGTGGCTGGGGCGCTTTTGATTGGTCTAAAGACGGACGACAAGCAATTCTCCAGCAGTCCATTTCGGCTAATGAAAGCTACCTATGGCTATTAGATATCGTCTCGGGGGTGAAAACTCGCCTGACCCCGCCAAATCAAAAGGTTTCCTATGATGGGGCATTTTTCAGTAAAGATGGCCGAGGCATTTATGTGATCACCGATCGACAGTCGGAGTTTCACCGCTTGGCCTATGTGGATTTGGCTACCCAAAAATATCGCTATTTAACTGCAATTCTGGGTGATATTGAAGAATGGGATCTCAGTGAAGATGGAAAATATTTGGCTTTTATCGCCAACGAAAAAGGCGTTTCTGTGTTGCGGGTGCTGAATACTAAAACTCAGCAGCTTGTCAAATTACCAAAACTGCCGGTGGGTTTGGTGGGTGGCGTTAACTGGCATCGCAATGGTCGAGATCTTGGCTTTACCCTGGCATCAGCAAAGTCTACTGCCGATGTTTACTCAATTGATATTCAGAATAATAAGCTCGATCGCTGGACAGAAAGTGAAACCGGTGGCTTGAACACCGAGGCTTTTGCCCCAGCAGAGTTAGTGAGCTGGAAAAGCTTTGATGGTCAGCAAATTTCTGGCTTTTTATACAAACCTGCCCGCAAGTTTCAGGGCAAGCGCCCGGTAATTATTGATATTCACGGCGGTCCTGAGGCTCAATCTCGCCCTTCTTTTTTAGGTCGAATGAATTACTATCTCAATGAGTTAGGTGTAGCAATTTTATTACCAAACGTGCGTGGCTCTAGTGGTCAGGGCAAGACTTTTTTGGCGGCTGACAATGGCTTTAAACGCGAAGATTCAGTGAAAGATATTGGTGCTTTGTTGGACTGGATCCCAACTCAGGCTGATTTGGATCCGCAGAGAGTAATGGTAGCTGGGGGCAGCTATGGGGGCTATATGTCGTTGGCGGTGGCTACTAAATATAGCGATCGAATTAAGGCGGCGATCGATATTGTGGGCATCTCTAATTTTGTCAGCTTTTTAGAACGAACCGAAGGATACCGGCGAGATTTGCGTCGAGTAGAATACGGTGATGAACGCGAGCCTAAAATGCGGGAGTTTTTACAGAAAATTTCGCCCACTACTAATGCCGCAAAAATCAAAGTACCGCTCTTGGTAATCCATGGCCAAAATGACCCGCGTGTGCCGCTTAATGAGGCCCAACAAATTGTGCGAGCCGTTCGCCAAAATGGAGTGCCAGTATGGTATTTGATGGCCAAAGATGAAGGCCACGGCTTTAGCAAGAAGCGCAATGTGGACTATCAGTTTTATGCGACAGTCATGTTTGTAAAAAAATTCTTAATTGATTGAATATCAAAGGTGGCATTAATCATTGTAGTCAACGTTACGTCGATAACGTAGGGGCGGGTTTATCCAAAAACAATGCGCAGCAACAAAATATCCAAATAAAAACCCGCCCGCCATACCAGTTAACACCACCCAATCCAATGAAATTTATTGATTTTATTTATGGATGTAGGGCGAT
>JAYSRP010000304.1:0-4739 GCA_043721015.1 Synechococcales cyanobacterium
TGTCTCGAAAGATGCTGACATGCACGATCTGAGCTTAGTATTCGGAAATCCACCAAAAGTTATTTGGCTTCGCCTGGGGAACTGTTCGACATCACAAGTGGAAAATCTGCTGCGTCGGGAATTTAGCACGATTGAATTATTTTACAAAGATGAGACTCTATCCCTACTTGCTTTATCATAATGTACTGATGGCGTTGGATCTCTTTCTAAATCTTTCGCCGAGGGAGAAAAATTATTAGCGATCGCCGCATAACAACACTCATGCACACCGACCACTGAGAGTCGATCGGTTGTAAGGAAGAGGTGAGCTGCGGCGGGTGATGGGCAACGTTATGCCGCTGAATTCTCGGTGGAGCACAGATGTAAAGCTAATATTTTTACAAGACTAGATGGGCTTAGAATTGTTAAACAAGTAGTCGCTTGTGGCTGTTGCTAAGTTCCACTGCAAAATCTAATTCCGTGTTCTACTGCTGAAAATAGTCATGTCGTCAGAAATCATCCTTATTGGCCCTATTGGTACTGGAAAATCCACTATTGGATCGCTTCTAGCTATTCGGCTTGGTCGTCCACAATGCTCAATGGATGAGTATCGATGGGGCTATTATAAAGAAATTGGATATGACGAAAAATTGGCAAAGCATAAACGGGAAACAGAGGGTTTCTGGGGTATTTATCAGTACTGGAAGCCTTTTGAAGCCTATGCAGTAGAGAAGTTACTGTCAGAGCACAAAAATTGTGTTATTGATTTTGGGGCTGGTCACTCTGTCTATGAGGATGCTTTTTTACTTCAAAGAGTTCAGCAAGTATTAGCTTCTTATTCTAACATTATTCTTTTACTTCCCTCGTCAGATCTAGATGAATCAGTTCAAATTTTGGATGAGCGAAATGAGTATGTACCTGATGACAAGCTAAATATTAATGAACATTTCGTGAGGCATCCTTCAAATTATACACTAGCAAAGTTTACGGTATATACGAAAGCAAAGACACCAGAAGAAACTTGCAATGAAATTTTGCAGTTAGTGGGGCTGCATAACAACCCAGTTGGAGCGGATTGACGGAAGATGCTGGAGTGATGCAAAAATCATTTACAGCCGCTCAACCGGAACGTTAGCTGGTTTCGGTTAAGGTATTTAGAAGGCAGTTTTAAAATCATTAATAGTGATTCAGGAAATGATGAAGTCAGTTATCTTCGATTTAGATGGCATGTTACATACCCTGGCGATCGGTGGAAAATCGCCCGATCGAACTGCACAAATTCCAGTAGCTCATCTAGAAGTCTCCTGATCGACGAAATCACGTTCTATAATTAAGTCCTGGAGTATTGGGCAAAAATTAGACCATAACACTGACAGAACTGCAAACTAACTTATTATCTTTAACCCCTGAGGAAAAAGCTGAGGCGATCAATCTGCTCAACAACAGCTTGACCAAAAATTGGCGCGGCATCACCAAGAAAATCGGTGTCTGCGGCGGTAGCGCTTGCATTACAGGCACCAGAATCCCCATTTGGGTGCCTGTAATGCCCGTAACTTAGGAATTTCTGAATCAATGTTGCTAGACGATTACCCCACCTTGACTGCTACCGACCTAGCAAATGCTTGGGCATACGCCGAGGTTTACGGAGAAGAACTTGCTGCTGAAATTAGAGAAAATGAGGAAGATTGAACGGGTGACTAGGTTCTACGCAGACGAACAGTTTTCTCGACGAGTAATTGAAAGGATTGGGTCATGATTTAGCTAAACTGGTTAAAAGCTAATTCCACTAAATCCATGCTTCAGGTTTCTAAAAATATCAGTCTACCCCTCAGCGAAATCGAGATCAGCGCCATTCGATCGCAGGGAGCCGGTGGCCAAAATGTAAACAAGGTAGCCAGCGCCATCCATCTGCGGTTTGATATCCCGGCTTCATCGCTGCCAGGACATTACAAAACCCGCCTCTTAAATCTGCGCGATCGACGGATTACCACCGAGGGCGTGGTGGTGATTAAGTCTCAGGAGCATCGCAGTCAGGAACGAAACCGAGACGAGGCACTCGATCGATTGCGCTCTTTGATCCTAAGTGTGGCCGTGGTAGTATTGCCCCGCAAAATCAGGCAGCCCAGTGTCGGTCAACATCGAAGACGACTAGAATCTAAAAAAAGGCGATCGGAAACCAAGGAACTGCGCCGCAGCGTGGAATAGGGGCGTGGAGTAATGCTTAGTATCCGCTGTAAAAATAGCAATAATCTAACTGCTCGATCGCCCTCTTAACCTGCCGACTAGCCAACCACCCAAAAACCACCCCACCCAACAACAAACCAAATGGCGTAAAACTCACTCCCCAGATCTGACCCAAAATATAGCCACAAACCAAATTAAGCAAAGTAGCAGGCCACAGCATCTTCAAGATCGCGGGCATCTGATTCAACGTCAGCAAAATAATTGTATTCCACAGACCAAAAGCCAACGCCAAATACCCCAAAATCCCCAGCCCTGTCAAACTCATATCTGCCGCCTGCTGATGAGCAATCGACATCAAAGTCATCGTAATTAGCCCCACCCCCAAAGCAATAAACACCACCAAAATCCCCACCACCCGATAGCGGCGCTTTAGTTGACCAACCAGCTTATGGACATTCTGGGGCGTAGCAGGTTTTGCCACCTGATACCACCAAAGACTAAATTTGGCCGCCAAATACTCCACAAACGGCATCACAATCAAAAAATTCAACAGCGCCAAATCCATTGGTCGCTGATAGTTGCTACTAATTGCAAAAGGCACATTGCTATATCGATCGAGAATTAAACCCGCTGCAAATCGATCGGCAAACAAAAAGCCAAAATACAGCAGCCCATAGAAAAAATACGGGCTAAGCAGATAAGCGATCGCCGCAGACTTCGGCAAAGCAGGCAACTGTTCTTGACTGCGTTCATCCCGGCGCGCCTGCAAATACACCCACACCAACATCACAAACATCGCCACTAAAGCCGAACCCATTGTTGCAATCTGACAAGTTACCGCATCTAAACGCAGCCCCAACCGACAGACCAAAAAAACCACCGCAATCATCACCAAAGCACTGGGTGTAGACCACTTGTAACGCAGTGACACCATCGCAAACACCTGCCACATGATGCTCAAAATAGTGAAATACACCCCAGTAATCATGAGGTACTTATCGCCCGCATAACTACGATAAAACCCAAAAACCACCCAAATAATTCCTAAGAAAATACTGCTGATCACACCCATCAAAAAAATTGGCCGACAAGAGCGCTGGGCATGAACTGGCTCATTCATATTTTTATAAAACGAACCCCGCCGCTGAATCATTTGCACAAAGCCACCGCTGGCAATTAAGCTACCCATCAAGGCCGGTGAAAGCAAAGCACTAAACTGTAGCGGCATTACCTCCGGGTCAGCCCAAGAAAAGAAATTATCAACAATCATCGACACTACAAAGGGAATCGCATACAAAAAACTGCGTGAAAACTCTCCACAAAAGAAAGCTAATTCTTCACCGTAAGAGCGCCGAATAATGATCGCTGGAGTAGGTTCTCTGGTGGCCAAATAACCATTTTCTCGCAGGTAATTATAAATTTCTGAACCCAAGGCCAACGAATCAGAATAGCCAAACTCACTAGCAATTTGCCGATCGGTGTAGCCCAAAGATTCCAAAATCGCGGCAATTTCCCAGCGATCGGCTGGTTGAGGACTAATCGTTTGCACCTCGGAGATCGCTTCTTGGAGTTTGGGGTTAGCCAGTCTGGCACTATTCATCGAATCCTCACAATTTAATTCCGATCGCCAGCAGCCAGCAAACTCATTGGCTGATTGGCCGGTTGACTAGTAAGCATATTAATTTTTACTTGGCGGATTAACTGATGATAAGTGTCTATATGAGTCTGAGAAAACAATCTTTTAGTAAACAGTCTCATCGCCCGTTCCCGCGCCTGGGTACCATATTTATCCCGTTCTTCGATCGGCAGATTCAACATATGTAAAATCCCCTCTGCCAAAGCCGGTGGCTGCTTAGCGGGCACCAACATCCCAGTTTCACCCAATGCCTCACCCACACCGCCTACATCAGTAGCCACAATTGTGCCACCCGAGAGCATCGCTTCTACTACCGCATAAGGAAACCCTTCCGAAATACTCGACATCGCCACCACATCCGAGGTGCTATAGACTCGCCAAGGCTCACTGGTGAACCCAGCGAAGTTAATGTTTTTCTCTAAGCCAAAATTAGTCACCGCCGCTTGACAGTCTCGGTAATAATTGGCATCCGAAGGCTTGCCGTAGAACTGAAACTCCACATTGGGAACTTGATCGCGCACGATCGCTGCGGCCTTAATTAATTCCAACTGGCCTTTAAGCGGAAAAATCAACCCCATATTCATCACGATCGGATGGGATGCTTCTGGGCGAGCCACGGGTTTGAAAATATCTGGGTCAGCACCGTTATAAATGACCTTGATTTTGCTCGTGGGCACTCCCCACCATTTTTCCCAACGGGCATTGTAGGCGCACACTGGAGCGATGATATCGGCAAAAAAGTAGTTTAATCGCACCACTCCACCGACTAGTTTATTGAGAAATAAGCGTACAAATAGAGAATCGATCGTCTGCACTAAGCGCAAATAGTTCTCGCGCACAATAATGCCATGCTCTGTGAGCATATAAGGCAAACCGTGCTTGATCTTGCCAACAACTCCCGGCAAGCCACAAAAAGAAGCTGCCGAAGAGTGAATTAAAT
>JAYSRP010000305.1:0-26568 GCA_043721015.1 Synechococcales cyanobacterium
GATAAAATATCTTCATCAATTAATAAACCTCTAACAGTGAAAGGTAGAGCTAAATCCCAATTTCCAGATTGAATTATTTTCTTAAATGCATCCATTCTATAAACAGTTAAATGTAGAATTGGAACGGAATGATTAGCTAACCAGTTTCTTCTCACGTCAAGATAGTTCTTGATCCAATTCTTTTCTCCAACATTAGATAAAGTACTGAACTGATTGTTTGTGCGATCACGCATTAAGCTCCATGAACCATGAGTGATGCTATCAAAAACCACTGCAACACCTAATGCTGTTTGAATATTCATGGTAGTAGCACTATTCACAGCAGGATTCCAATAGACTCGATCGAAGAAAGCATCTTGTTCTTCTATCATCACATGATCTCGACCTGCCTGACGCAAGATTCCATGCAGTATGCTATTTCTATTTAAACTTTGATCTATATCTCTTAATCGACTAAGGTACGGTCTTAATTCATCATCAAACAATGCCCCAGCAGCTTCGACGTAAGCTTTGATTAGCAAATACAAGTTACCGCTATTAATAGTTGTTTGCTTTGCCCCATAAGTCAATCCACCTGGGTCGCCGCTGACAGAGACTACAGAGTCATATTCTCCTGCCACAGATCCAGTTTCAAAGATATTAATGATGGCTTGAGCAGCTTTTTTTTGAGTTTCATTCAACATAAATACTCTTTAGGTTATTATTTAACTACTTTGTAGCAGTTCAGATGACAACTAATCATAAAACTGAACTGCTGATATAACTTCAGTGATTTAAGGATTACCCCCAAGAGTAGTGAATAATGCCTTTCCTTTAGTTCTTATTGAGCTAATTGTTTGTGGTGTCCCATCTCCAGAACCAGGAAAAACAATATAAATAACATCATCATCAATTCCGATGCGTACAATTCCATTACGGAGTGGTTCGTTGCCTAGTGAACGAGAAAGTGCGATTGACCCCTCACCAATTTTATTTGTTGGACCAACATCTGCAAGCACGGCATATTCAATTCGATTGTTGTAGATCACTGCGGCAATATCACCCAATTGAATCCCACGCGATTGGAAGAAGCCTCCCGGTAACACAAAGTAAGGAATATCTTCAGCATTAACAGATTTGCCACCAGGATAGCGTAGACTTGTTTCCAGTTGACCACAACAGGGATCAATTTCTCTAGCACGAGGCGATCCATCGGCATCAATATCCATATCAGCATCAATGTAAAGCTCTCCACCAGGTAAACGGAAAATTATTTTCCCGCCTGCAAAAGTTTGCATTATCTGTGTGGCATTATTTAATAAAGAAGGAATTGAACCTAGCCGATCTACAGATGCTGAGGGTGATGCATAGCCACCTATACCGGGCTTATTAATTAAAGAAATATTTATTTCAGCACTGGCAACTTGTATATCATTAGCATCAAAGCCCTTAATGATAATTCTTCGTGAGCCACCCTGATTAAATTTATAAGGAATTTGCCATGAATTACCACTAACAGAAATCCGGCCACCAAGATCAAAGCGATTTTCTGCCAAGAGTTTTACTGCTGCCACTCCAGATTCAGTCGTACCAGTGAAAATGACGGTGTCTGCTAATGAAAACTGCTGTCCTTCAACGGGCGTAGTGAATGTAATAGATCTAGATGCAGGGGCAGTGATGCCAAAGGCTTTACGGGCAAGGGCATCTAAAAGACTTAGCCATACACTTTTAGTTGTTAAACTGCCATTGATGCCTAATGTAGCTAAAGCTTTGATAACTCCGCGATCAGTATTGGGGCCATATTCACCATCAATATCACCTGGATCTGGTGAGCTACCTAACCCAATAGAAACTCCCATAATGTGCACTAGGGCACCTTGTAAGAAGGTTACTTTGCTTCTGGCACCCGCATCAAATCCGACAGGTAAGCTATCATCAATGTGAAAGTGATCCCGGTGATCAGGATTAAATAGGTAATTTAAAACTACACCAAAATGCTTCTGTAATACGGCATTAACTCCAAAGTAAAATTTTATATCTCCACCTCGAAAGCCATCATTTAGAGTTACAAAACTGCGATTTTGCCAGAAAATTCCATCTAGGTCAAAAGCTCGGCCACTACCATGTAAACCTGGGTTTCCAGAAACAAATGTTCCGGCAGAAGCAACGATATCAGCTTTACCTAATGGACAAACAGTCCATAATTCAGCAAAACAGTCCTGTAAATCGGCATGAAAATTTCTTTCCGCAAAAAACTGTAGTGGTCTTCCAGGCGTTCCGTAGTCTTCAGGCTGATCTCTATCATAATGAACGGATGCTCCATCAAGATTTGAAAATTTGATATCAGTAGGTGACATAATAATTACTCTCTAGATTTTATGGTAAGAAACTTTTAGTTGCAACTTTACAAAAATACTAATGCTAAGACATGTGGCATTCTTAGGAAATCAAATCTTCAAAAAAAGAAAGCCAAACATTATCTTGCCATGATTTCAAGAAATAAAAATCTCCAGCATCTTGAGTTGCAGGTTTGTATACTTATATCTTTTAACTTTCACGCTCAACTCCTTAAAACTCGAGAAAAAATTCTTGACATCAGTATTGCCTTTTAGCTGGAGCCAAAAAGTGTTTCAACAAGCTCACAATCTCGATTACTTACTGTTCCATCAGGCATAATTGTTCTACACAAATAAACAAACTTAAAGGCATTAGAAGAAATCATTGCACCTTCAAGATTTGCATCAGTAAAATTAGCTCCTAGAAATTTAGGATCTCGTGGTCCATCGTCATCAAAAATAACTCTCTTACAACTTGCTCTAGTAAAATTAGCTGCTCTAATGTCTGCTCCATCAAGATTAGCGTCACTAAAATTACAATCAGAGAGATCTGCTCCAAGTAAATCAGCACTCTCTAAGCCAGCATTCTCAAAATTGGCACCTTTAAGAATTGCGCGGTCTAATCGAGCACGTCCTAATGAAGCCTCGGTAAAATTTGCTTGCTCCCAAATTACATCGGATAAATCAGCCTGCCATAACTTTGCTTTTTTCAAATCAATAAATTTTAACTGTAGCCTTCTAAAATTAGCATTTTGTAAACTTGCTCCACTGAGAAGAAGTTTCCCATCGAAACTATCTAAAACAAATTGCTGATAATCAATATAAGCATTTATTACACCAGCATGATACAGACTAGCTAGAATATCAACACCATCAAGAATACCATCTTGACAATCCCCTGTCGTAATTAATTTCATTAGTGATTGTGAAATTTCCATAAAGCATTCTCCGGTAAAGCGGTTGTTTTTTTGCCACTGTATTCTTGGGTTGATTTCAGGCTATTACTTTACTCCTCTGATCATAATATTTACCGAATCAATGCTATGGCAGTCCTAAATCAGATGCCGAATTAGTTTGTTGCTGTGTAAGGCTTCGAAGCCACTCTGATCCGCCAACTGGTTTAGGATTGCTATAGTCATGGTTGGCATGGCTTCTATCCGAAAAGAGAATCTTAAAATAAAGTACATAATTAATTTGGTAACTAGAACTTAGCTGTCAGTATCATATGAATTTTAGTTAAATGATCAATGTTGTTACAAGAATTAAATTTTAGATGTTCAATACTTTTGTAATCTCGTTAGAATTATCATGGTTATGATGCTAACTGATGATTTTTAGCAAAATCATGAAGTGTGATCAGCATCGATCTAAAGAAAGGATTAGCTGGCTCTAATGGAGAGTTGTTTTTAGATAGCACCGGATTCTTCAGCACCACGCTGGCATGTGGCACATTAAAACACTTACCAATTCTGAACATTTCGGCCTGGGGCGATCGAGCAACTAATTTTTCAATATCGGCAATGTCTGCCGTAGTGTCAGCCTCAGAATGAGCGGCAAACAGTGGCTGTGCCACCACATGATTAGCCATCAGTTGCTCCACTTCTCCCATCAGCTTAGATAGCTCAGCAGATCCACCAATATCCATCTTGGAATACCGGTAAGGGTTGCCACTGGGGGAATTATTGATCAAACTGGTCTGATCTAGATGATCAAAGAATGCCGCTAAAGGACTGCGTAGAAACGCTTCGGTCAGATCCCCTAAATTACTAGCCAAGCCTAAAGCTGCCGAAAATAGAAAAATGCCGCCATTGATGATCTGCGGCTGGGACATCGCCATATCCACACTCAGAGTGCCACCCGTCGAAAGACCCCCGATCGAGATCTTGCCACCGCTTTGCTGAGCCGCCTCCAGCGCGAAGGCCACATCTTCTTTCCAGTGAGCAGCCGAGGCATCCTTCATGTCTTCGGGCTGCTTCAAACCATGGGCACGCAATAAGGGCAGGTAAACATCAAAGCCCATTTCTGAGCAAAAATATTCACCGATATCCCGTAAAAAGTAAGGAGAATCAGTCAAACCATGTACCAGCACGATCGCGTTCCGAGTACCTCCGTGCTTAAACATGAGTGGATGACAGCCATCTCGCACATCAGCCTTGGTTTTGTATCCCCGAAAATGGCTAGTGTAATAGCTATCCCAATCTTTTAACATTTCTGACATGATTGATCGCCCGCTGCTCTAATAAAATTTAGATATGAATGCTATTCATCATAATTTCTATCGGCAAACCAGGATTGATTTGATCTCTGCGTCGCCAGAGCAACTCTTTTAAGGCCGGATTGCCATTTTCCATAATAGGATTATGGCGCACCTGGGATAAAGTCCAGACTAATAAAACCTGTTGGATCTGCTTTTGTAACACATCCAAGGGATTGTAAGCCGGGTGATGACTATCCCACAGACCAATCGTGGCATAGTCTATATCACCGCCGTCTTCGTATTGTTTGTAGTTTAACCAAGAGTGTAAGAAAGAGGTGTGGTAGATCAAGTAAGTGCAGAGCTTTTGGAGCTGACCGATATCAGAGATCGCCAGCGTGCCATATTCTGATTTCAGAATAGAATGCGCCACCAAATCTTTAGACATCGTCTCAATCTCGGCCCAATGTTTATGGATTTGACTACCCTGAGCCGCAAAGAAGCCAGCTACATACTCTTCGATCGCCTCCCAAGCCGCCAAAGAAGCTCGATCAAAAAAATTATTGGTCACTACATCTTTCATGGTGTGCTGCCTGGGATGCCAGTTATGAAAATTCAATTCACTAACTTCCTCCTTGATTAATTTTTCCACTTCCTTCTCATCTAGCGCCGAAGCTTGGGGAATAATGCCAGTAGCCCCAAAAATAATTGATGCTCCCAGCTTATTAATATTTAGTAACCCCTCAAAATGTGGCTCCAACAAAAGTTTGATCGGGTTCTCTACCACATTGCGATAATAGGGCATGGCATATTGCTCTACGTTCAAATGAGTGCGTGCCAAGTGAGATTGAGATTCTTGGAAGACAAACTCTGCCGATCGAAACAGCCGCTTTGCCCATTCCCAATCGGCCTCACCTGGTTTATTCAGGGTAGTAGCGCCATTCAGTTCGTATTCAATTGAGTGCACCGTCAGCGTCTGCTGCTTCAACACAAACCGAGCTGTAATCACTGCAGGTAAGATACCTGCTGGTTTGACCACATGCTTCTGACAGTTGTAGCGAATAATATATTGCCAGGGCTGATTTTCCACCCGTTTCATTTTGCCCGGGTTAAACCCATTCAGGCGACGCTCCACAAAAAAGGCATCGCTGAATTTATCTGGACGACAGCGAGTCAAGTTGGCAGGCATCACCGCTGGTGAGGCCATCTGTTGAATAATTTCTACCACTCCCGAAATGCCCAAGAGCTTGATCGGCTCTGCTGGTTTGGCAGGAATTGCCGATAGCCCAATATTGGCAACCAAACGAGGCTGGGGAGCAACCCGAGGTGGCAGAGTCAAACTGGGATCGAAGCGAGGAATATCGGTGCCAGCAACCCCAAAATACTTAAATACATCTTTGGGTAAAGGCTCTTTAGCATCTGTCAACATACGGCTCTTCCTGAATTTGGAAACAAGATATTACTAATAAATACACAAACAATTTCATGAGATAGATGGCTGAAGAATCGCCAGAAAGTACTTACCCAACCAACTTTCCAGCGATATCTACCGCCAATTCCTAGAATCTTTTGTAGCGTAAGGCAATGTCATCTGATTAGGGGTAAGAAAAAGTAAGTAATTTCCTTGTTCAATAATTAAGAAATGTAAATTATTTTTGCTTGACCTCCAAGTCAAACGGTGAAAGTATTGCTACACCTGCATTTTACTGTCTCTGAGAATCCAACTACCGGAATGCCCATGACACCGGGATTTCGTTTGCTTTCAGCATTTCTCCAAAATATAGCAATCGTAGAATATTTCCACTTCTTCAAATCCCAGTCGGAGATACAGCTCTTTGGCGGGGTTCCCTTTCAGGACACGTAGACGAACGGGTTTATTAGCGATCGCTGCCGATCGAATAACTGTTTTAATCAAACTTGTACCAATTCCTTTGCTTCGATATGCCTCATGTATTTGAATATCACCAAGGTAAATACAGTTCTCTCGTTCCTCGACTTTGAGCATTCCAATATCAACACCATCGGCTTGGATAATCTTTGTAAGCTCTGGATTAAAATACTCCCGGAATTTAGTGCTATCCCATTTATTAGTCAGCTCAAAATAAGGACGCATAATTGACTCATAGAATGGTTCAAGCCATTCAAAATCATCCCATGATGCCATTCTTTCTGATATTTTCATGCTTCCAATCTCCACTAAATTTTCTTTATTTGGCGATGATTATGGGACATAACAATTCCAGTTTAAGCTTTTGGAGCTGGGAAAAAATCGCTGATATTAATTGGAGTCTCCGGAAATTCTGGTAGATCAATTGACCGAGGTGGCATCAATATCTGAACACTTGTATAAATGCCATTTTCAGGCTGACGATATACTTCTAAGCGGTTATCGATTAAATTAATAATCCAATATTCACTAATACCTGAAGTAGCGTAGAGTGGTGCTTTGATCTCTCGATCGTATTTAAGAGTAGTATCAGACACCTCAATTATCAGAATGATATCTGCGGGTGATGGATGACTATTTTCATAATTATCTTCTCGCAATTTAGCAATAACAACATCGGGTTCTGGTTCGCTATTATTTGGTAACGTGATTGGGTTTTGACTTTGAACATCTGCTTGCTCATCAATTAAAGCTAAAAGCTGCTTGAATAACCTGCGGGTACAAATAGTGTGTCGAACGCCTTTGGCTGCCATAGTAAAAATTTGTCCTGAAATTAGTTCTACTCGCTCACCTTCACGAATGATGCCAGTTTCCATCATATGATAGTATTCGGCGCTGGTGAGCGGACGGATTTGAGTGCTAATCATGCGATCGATCTCCAAATGTACAACAATCTAAAATCTCAACCTAGTAGCTGTAAAAGCTGAATGACGGCTTGATAGCCCTCGCCCCGATTATTACGAGATTCATAAAGTCGCGCAGCTTTTTTTAAACTGGTTTTGGCTTTAGCCCGTTCATTTAGTCCGGTATAAGACAGCCCTTGCACAGCCAAAGAATCTGGTGAAGATGGATTAATACTCACTGCTCGATTAGCATCAGCCAAAGATTTTTTGAACTGTCTTTTGAACACATAATAAACTGCCCGCGCCTGATAGGCCGTTTCACTATTAGGGTTAATACTCAAAGCTTTTTCGGCATCTGCTAGCCCTTGCTGATATTTTTCTAAAGAGAGATAGGCCACGCTGCGATTAGCATAGGCAATGTCGTAGTTGGGCTTGAGCTTTAGGGCTTGATTAAATTGCAGAATCCCCTGAGCAGGCTTGCCTGTACCCGCATAGGCTTGTCCTTTGAGCAAATAACCGATCGGGTTTTTGGGACTAAGGCCGATCGCTTTATCTAAATCGGCAAATCCAGATTCTTGATTGCCCACAATTGCCCGGATATATCCACGATAGGCATAGGCCAGAAAACTGTTGGGGTTAATTTGTAACGCCCGTTTAAAATCGGCTTCTGAGCCTTGTGGATCACCAGATAATTGCTTGGCAGTTGCGCGCACTGCATAGGCATCTCCCAAGTTGGGATCATTTTTTAAAGCTTTGTTAATTGTCAGCAATGCTTTTTGGGGATCTTCGTACAGCAGTTCTGCAAAGCCCCGATACAAGTATGCACGACTATTGCGGGGGTTTAACGCCAAGGCTTTATCAAAATCGGCATGGGATGCTGGCAGATCAACACCAATACTAGCAGCTCCTCGTAAGGCATAGGCTTCATCAGAATTAGGCTGGTATTTCAGCGCCAAATTAGCATCACGGTATGTTTCTTGAGCATTATCAAGATATAGATTGGCTTCTGCCCGAGCAATATAGGCCACGCTGTAATCGGGTTTAGCTTTAATGGCCTGATTCAAACTATTGATTGCCCCTGGATAGTTGCCTTGCAAAGATTGATTGGCGGCAGCAACAAAAAAGTCGTCGGCGGTAGTTTTGCGGGGTTGGGCGACAACTCGGGGCACATCGTTGCTGAGGTTGACTCCCATGGTGGTGGCAATTTGGGTAAAGGTGTTGACTGGAATACCCAAGTTGAAACCAGTTTTCACCCACACACTAGAATTAACTTCGGACTGTTTGATCCGTTCTTGGCTATCGCCTTTGCCATGCACTGCAATCAGTTCGCCTTTGTCGTTTAATACTGGACCACCACTCATACCGGGCAGAGTGTTGCAGCTATAGACGATCGAATATCCGTTGGCAAAAGGCTTGGAGCTATTGGCGGTAATTTTGCCGTCGCTGAAGGTATAGATCGATTGGGTAATAGCCGCCGTGGCAAAGGGAAACCCGGCTACATAGGCAGTAGTGCCTTCTTCGGCGCTGTTGGAGTTACCGATTTTGATGGTGGAATAAGATCGATCGCTTTTGAACTGCACCACTGCTAAATCGAGGTTGCCATTGGGAGATAGTTTGAAGCTGCTGACTGGATAAACTTGGCCATCATTGAGTTCGATCGTGTAACTGCGATCGGTCTTTTTCACTACATGAGCAGCAGTCAACACCGTATAGGTATTACCAGTGTGGCTAATAATTGCCCCCGAACCCTGTTCGCTACCAGTTTTAATTAGGACGGTCACTGCTTTAGCAACCTTGGCTACTTCGGCAGATGAACTGGCGACAGCAGGTAAAACAATAACTAGTGGAGCAACAATTCCGCCCAGGGCAAGCCAAGTTTTCATAATATTTTGCTAAATGTTTGTTAATTAATGATTCAGTTGCTGATTTTCAGCATTCGATCGCCGCCAAGCTGAAATTCATATTTTACCGGCAGCACCTGTACATTATAGCCTGCACCAGAAAACTCCTGAATCACTGGCTCCAAATAAGGGCAAGGGTCGCAGTTCAGTTGCAGTAATGGGAAAATCCGCACTTCGGTGGCAACCCGCAGCAGCTCATGAATCGATGCTAAATGAAACTCCAAAGACAATTGCTCAGCATACAAAAACAACAAGTGAGAACAGAGGCATAAATCAAACTGCTGATCTGCAAAAGCCAAGCTGGGCAAAGACTCCTGTAAATATCGCTGTTTCGCTCCAGGCTGCGCAAAATCCACCAAGAATTTTTCCATGCTGGCCAGCCTAGCTTGGCCTAGCTCATCTACGTTGGCAAAATTCTTCCAGATATATCGATCGACGTTCTGCCTTACCTGAGAAATAATTGGCTCATAGGTATCTTGCACCCGCTGCCGAATCTCTGCTGCTGAGAATTGATAGACCGGATCAATTGATGTCACGGCACATCCTCGATCGGTCATCTCAACATTGAAGCTAGCAGGGCCATCACCGCAGCCTAGAATGTTACGAGATAAATCTGCCTCTGTGAGCGAAAACATCAGTTGATATTCGGCTAACGATCGACCCCAAGGCACAATTTCACTGAGTTTCATGAGTTTTAAGAAGTAGCTGCCATCTCATAATAATCTGTTGAATCCCAAGCAAATTAAATGAATGTGCTAGCATGGCGGGGTTCGGTTGCTCCTTTCATCACCCCGAGGTCTCGTGCGCGCACTACTTGTTTATCCGCAGTTTCCCAAGACTTTTTGGTCTTACGAAAAAATCCTGGAATTAGTCAACCGCAAAGTAGTTTTGCCTCCTTTGGGCTTAGTGACAGTAGCCGCAATTTTGCCCCAGAGTTGGGAATTTAAATTAGTTGATCGCAATATCCGCTCAGTAACCGAGGAAGAATGGCAGTGGGCAGACATTGTAATTATGTCGGCGATGATTGTGCAAAAAGATGATTTGTTAGCTCAAATCCAAATTGCCAAGCAGCACAACACCTTAGTAGCAGTTGGCGGGCCTTATCCTACCTCTCAGCCAGAAATGGTGGAAACTGCTGACTTCATGATTTTGGACGAAGGGGAAATTACCCTGCCGATGTTTGTAGAGGCGATCGAACGAGGAGATACCAGCGGTGTATTTCGTGCAGCCAACGGCGAGAAGCCTGATGTCACCGGCACGCCAGTGCCTCGCTATGACTTATTAGAACTCAATGCCTACGACATGATGTCGGTGCAGTTTTCGCGGGGCTGCCCCTTCCAGTGCGAATTCTGCGACATTATTGTGCTGTATGGCCGCAAACCCCGCACCAAAGAACCTGCCCAGATTTTAGCCGAGCTGCAATGCCTGTACGACCTAGGCTGGCGACGCGGGGTGTTTATGGTGGATGACAACTTCATTGGCAATAAGCGCAACGTCAAGCTATTGCTGAATGCTCTCAAAGACTGGCAGGCCGAACACCAGTATCCTTTTAGGTTTGATACCGAGGCTTCGATCGATCTTGCTCAAGATGCAGAGCTGATGGACTTGATGGTGGAGTGCAACTTTGCAGCGGTGTTTATTGGTATCGAGACTCCGGATGAAGCGAGTTTGGCGCTGACCAAGAAGTTTCAGAATACTCGTGGCTCATTGAGTGATTCGATCGCTGCGATCACCAAGGTCGGGCTGCGGCCAATGGCGGGCTTTATTATTGGCTTTGATGGCGAAAAGACCGGGGCTGGTAATCGAATTGTGCAGTTCGTCGAACAGTCTGGTATTCCGACCACCACTTTTGCCATGCTCCAGGCGTTACCAAATACCGCTCTCTGGCATCGCTTAGAACGAGAAGGTCGCCTGAGCAGCCAAAATGCCAACCTAAACCAGACCGCCTTGATGAACTTTGTGCCTACTCGTCCCTTAACAGAGATTGCCAATGAGTACGTAGAGGCTTTCAACGAGATTTATGAACCCGAAAAATTCCTCGATCGCACCTACCGCTGTTTCCGCCAAATGGGGGCACCGCGCCACATGCCCCCGGCTCAGTTCCCCGAATTAATTATTCTACGCGCTTTGTTCTTGGTAATTTGGCGACAGGGTATTGTGCGCAGCACCCGCTGGAAGTTCTGGCATCATTTGGTAGGGATTTTGGTACATAACCCCAAAGTATTTGATCACTATTTATCTGTCTGTGCCCAAAATGAGCACTTCATGGAATATCGAGACATTGTGCGCCAAGAGATTGGTGAGCAGTTGGCAGAGTTGCCCGATGAGCCGATAGCTTTGCCTGCATCAGAGGTGGTCGTGGTTGCTGAGGTAGAGGAGAAGGTCGCAGCGTAGGTCTAGCTTCTCGGTCAAAAAATCTCGATTTCCGAGAGCCGATCGATCACCACGCTGGCCTTTTGCAGATGGGGAGCTGCTGCTCCCCAAGCTACCGCAATACAACCCATCCCCCCGGCTCGCTGTGCCATTTCAATATCCCCCGCCGAATCGCCGATCATGAGAGTGTGGCTAGGAGCAACTTGGAGTCGATCGCAGGCCATCAAAAACAAGCTGGGGTCAGGCTTGGTAATTTCTCCATCTACACCCATCTGCAAGCTCAGCAAAGATCCAAGCTGCTGCTGGTTCACAAAGTGTTTCACATCGTCACTCGGTGCATTCGATAAGATTCCTAACTTTACGCCCGTCGCGTGCAGTGCCAGTAATAATTCTCGACTACCCGCATACATCTCTCGAACATCGTTAGTAATAGTTTTATCGGCCTCATCAAAAGCCTGCTCCACTAAATTTTTGGCCGCAATCCAATCCCTACCAGTCTCGGACACATAGGCTGACGAAGCAATCAAGCTTTCGGGGCGACTGCCCACCGCCATCAAACCAGCCGGATCCAGGCGACCACCCAAAATACCATAGGCCATCAATAATGGTTCACCCACACCAGGTATTTGAGAGTCGATCAAACGCGCTCTTTTATGAGCAAGTTGATACAAAAAATTTGTGGAGTTTTCTAGGGTGCCGTCTTTATCAAAAATAACAGCCCGAATTTCCCGAAATTCTAAGCCTCGACAGCGAATATTTAGCATAGCTAGCAGGCAACATTTTTTTAGTGTCACCATTATACCGGCATATACACCCGACCATCAGGCATAATTGCCTCAGTTAAATTAGTGCCCACCATATTGGCACTACTAATTTCTGCCCGTCGTAAATTAGCTCGGGTTAAGTTGGCATCTTCGAGATCAGTTTTAGCCAACTGGGCATCGACCAAATCAACGTTGGTCATATTGGCAAAACACAAAATAGTCCGAGTTAAATCGGCCTTACCCATCCGTGCTTTGGTCAAATCAGAATTAGTCAAATTAGTTCTGGTTAAATCGATCGCCGTCATTAAAGCCCCATGCAGACTCACCTCAATCATATTGCAGTTCACCACCTTCGCCCGTTCCATCTTGGCATTGGTGAGGTTCACCCCAGCCAGATTAGTTTCATTTAAAATCGCATCGGTCAGCATTGCCCCAGTCAAATTAGCCCCTGTCAAATTCGCGCCACTGAGATCGACTCCACGCATTACCGCTTCAGTTAAATTGGCATAAGAAAGATCAGCCTTGCTTAAATTTGAGCCAGATAAATTGGCATTGCGCAAATCGGCATATTGCAGCTTGGCACTGCGTAAATCAGAAGATGCCCCGCGTTTTTCTGAGCGCAAGTTAGCACCCCGCAAACAGGCCCCCGACAAATTGGCTCCGCTCATGCGCACACCGCGCATATCCGCCTCGGCGAAGTTACCATCCATCAAATTAGCCCAGGTCATCTCGGCACCTTGTAGCTCTGCCGAAAGCAGCGTCGCACCGTGTAAATCGGCATCCTGCAAGTTTACGCCATTGAGACTGGCTTTAATTAAGGTCGCACCGCTCAACTTAGCTCCGGTCAAATTAGCTCGATCGAGCTGAGCGCGGTTTAAATAGGCAAAAGTTAAATTAGTTCTGCTGAGGTTGGCATCGGTTAAAACAATATCAATGAGATCTTGACCGATCAAGCTCAAATTGCTCAAATCTGACTTACCAAACTCACGTTCGCCTTTACCATAGCGCCACAGTAATTCTTCAACGTTCATAGATGCTATCTGTCGAGGGTGTTCGCTTTGCTATTGTGCCCAGGTTTACCCTGAGAGCTACTAGAGCCGATCGAGAATATCGATTTTTACCCAGATTTCGGCTAACATAGTACATATCAACCGCACAAGCTTAGCGCAGGTGTTCATGGCAGTCAGTTCTTTTGTGGATAGTCCTTTTTTATTAGAGTCTCCCTTCCAGCCTGCTGGCGACCAACCCCAAGCGATCAAGGAAATCGTAGCCAACCTGAGAGCCAATAAACAGCACCAGACTTTATTAGGAGCCACTGGCACCGGCAAGACTTTTACCATGGCCTCGGCGATCGCTCAATATGGCCGCCCCACATTAGTTTTGGCGCACAATAAAACCCTGGCTGCTCAGCTCTGCAACGAGTTTCGCCAGTTTTTCCCTCACAACGCTGTCGAATACTTTATTTCTTATTACGATTACTATCAGCCCGAGGCATATATTCCGGTCACTGATACCTTCATTGAAAAGACCGCTGCAATTAACCAAGAAATTGACATGCTGCGCCACTCTGCCACTCGATCGCTGTTTGAGCGGCGCGACGTGATTGTGGTGGCCTCGATTAGCTGCATTTATGGTTTGGGGACCCCGGCAGAATATCTGAAAGCGGCGATTCCTTTTGCGGTGGGGATGGAGATCAACCAGCGAGAAGTTTTGAACCAGCTCGTGACCATTCAATATGTACGCAACGATATCGAAATGGGGCGAGGGAAGTTTCGGGTGCGGGGGGACGTGTTAGAAATTGGGCCAGCTTATGAAGATCGCACTATCCGCATTGAGTTTTTTGGCGACGAAATTGATGCAATTCGCTACGTAGATCCGGTAACGGGTGAGGTGATGCAGGATGTGACATCGATCAACATTTACCCGGCACGTCACTTTGTAACTCCGGCAGAGACTTTGGAACTGGCGATCGCCGATATTCGCAGTGAGCTAAATACCCAAAAAGAACATCTAGAAGGGCTGGGCAAACTGTTAGAAGCCCAACGCATCGATCAGCGCACTCGCTATGACCTAGAAATGCTGGGGGAAGTGGGCTACTGCAACGGCGTAGAAAACTATTCTCGTCACCTAGCACGGCGACAAGCCGGGAATCCGCCGGAGTGTTTGGTGGATTATTTTCCAGATGATTGGCTGTTAATGGTGGATGAATCTCATGTCAGCGTGCCCCAGATTCGGGGTATGTACAACGGCGACCAAGCCCGCAAGAAAGTGTTGATTGATCATGGTTTCCGCTTACCCAGCGCTGCCGATAATCGACCTTTGCAGGCCGAGGAGTTCTGGAAAAAGGTGAATCAGTGCGTGTTTGTTTCGGCGACTCCGGCAGCTTGGGAGCTAGAGTTATCTGGGGACTTAATAGTGCAGCAGGTCATTAGACCCACCGGGGTAATTGATCCAGAGATTATGGTGCGTCCGACCACCGGCCAGATTGATGATTTATACAGTGAAATTTTGCTGCGCACTGAGCGAGAAGAGCGGGTGCTGATTACAACTCTGACCAAGAGGATGGCCGAAGATTTGGTGGATTACTTTAAGGAGCGACAGGTGCGGGTGCGCTATTTGCACTCCGAGATTCAGTCGATCGAACGCATCGAAATTATCCAAGCCCTCAAGAACGGCGAATTCGATGTGCTAATTGGGGTAAATTTACTGCGAGAAGGTCTAGATTTACCAGAGGTTTCGCTAGTAGCCATTTTGGATGCCGATAAGGAGGGCTTTTTGCGATCGGAGCGGTCTTTGATTCAAACCATTGGGCGGGCGGCGCGGCACATTCGGGGGCAGGCGATTTTGTACGGCGACAATATGACAGACAGTATGGCGAAAGCGATCGAGGAGACTGAGCGACGACGCAATATTCAAATTGCTCATAATAAGCTGCACAATATTACGCCTTTTTCGGTGAAGAAGAAGGAGAGCAATGCTATTCTGGAATATTTGGATGTTTCGCGGCGCTTAAACAGTCAACAAATTGAGGCGGTAATTGAAAATATCGATGAGGTTTCTCTCGATAAAATCCCTGAAATCATCCAACAATTAGAGATAGATATGAAGGCTGCTGCAAAAGAGATGGAGTTCGAGAAAGCGGCAGAGTTCCGCGATCGGATTAAGTTGTTGCGGGGTAAGTTGACCGGCAAAATATAAGCTATAATTTGTCGGATTAATTGATGAACATAATAATTGTCAAATATCCAGTAACAAGAAATAAAATCAAAAGCGGTGCGATCGCCAATATAAACGTAGGGGCGGGCTTATCCAAAATCTCAAATGCAATACAGCATTTATCAATAAAAACCCGCCCGCCCCACCAGTCAACCACCGCACATTAATTCAGTTGAAAATAGGTCAACCATCAATGAACATTCAGATCGATCGAAATCATCAACCTCAATCATCATTAAATCGATCGATGCAATTTATGGAGTTTACTGATTTTGGATACCGGGAAAATGCGATGATGGTGGGCGATTATTTGTTCGTAGGGCGGGCGGGTTTTTATTTAGATATTTTGTTATAACAAAGAACTAACCGATCGAAAGCACTGGTATTCCCCCGCCGCCCAAGCCTACGGACTCGCCCGACCACCCTATCCGATCGAAGTCATCCAGCAAGTAACAAAACTGGCCAAGCTCACCGATCGATCTACGGTCTTAGAAATTGGCTGTGGCCCAGGCACCGCCACACCTCGGCTTTCCATGTGACTCGTCGCTTTGAAAATTAAGAGATTTTAATATCGATCGAACATTAAAATAGAGTCTCTAGTTAAGGTCATTTTCTATGGAAACTCTATCGATCGGCAAACTCAACTTCGAGAACTTGGCTTCCTTTGTCGAAATCCAAGAAAAAGCCAACGCCAATCCCAGTTGGGCAGCAGTAGAAGCCGCTGAACTTACCAATGATGAGACAGTCCAAGCCGATTTTATTACCCAACGACTAGCCGCTGAGCCAGCTCACCTGCTGAATGAAGCCACCATCTGGGCAAGAGCAATTTACCCATTATTAGTACTGGGTGAATACGGCGAAATCCGCGCCCGCGCCGAGGTGCCGCTATCTGCACAATACCAAAAATTCTATATTAATGGCATTGCCGATGGCGCGATGGGCAAAACGATCGGGAGCCGAGTAGTCGCCCCATTTTTGGTAATCCTCGAAGCCAAACGGGGCATCGAGGGCAGTGACCCCATTCCTCAACTTTACGGTGAAATGCTGGCGGCTGCACGGCTTAATTGGCAGCTCAAACCTGACACCGAAACCCAAAAAATCTTTGGCTGCTACACCATTGCCGATACCTGGACATTTTTGCAAGGTGAAGTTCGGAGCATTGATAGCGATCGGCCAATATTATTGATCGAATACTCCCGTGAGTACACCCAAAAATACGATGCCAATACCATTTTGAAACTGATTAAATCGATCGTGCGACGGTAGAGAAAAACAAACACAAGTGAGTTAGCCCTGTTTACTGGCTTAATATCCACCTGAGAATACCGAGAATTTTCTGTACGGGTGTAACCAAATAATTAGTAGGATCGATCGTTACATCGCTACCTTCTAATTTAAGAAATTGCCATAGAGTACCACTAGTTACGCAACCATAAACAACTGGAATGTTTTTACTTTTAAGCTGATTATAACTTTGAGCTGCCAACATTTCAGCTACACATTGACCTAATCCACTTTCAATCTCACCTCGCTTTGCCTCGACCAGCATTAATACCGGAGCATCGATTGTAAACCTATTTTCAGACTTGCTAAATAAGAAATCACAGAATCCATTCAAACCCTTTTCCTGGTCTACATTAAACTCTTCACCAGAAAATAACTGCACATGCCGATCGACTATTTTTCTCGCTTGCACCAAGATCGGACTAACTAACAACTCAGACTTAGCTTTTTCAGATTTGGCAACCTCAGCCAAAGAAGATGATTCATCAAAAATAGCGAAGAACTCAGATTGAGGATCGCAAACAGGTAAAAGCTCACAAAACCGATTATCGAGTAACTTTAGATCAAAACTGTCTTTCACTGACTCTAAAGTAAAATTATTATATGCCATTTTAAAACCTCAAATTTTGGATTCGGTCATTAATAATAAAGAAAACCGCTGCCTAGAGACAGCGGTTTTAAGTTTAGTCTATCAAATGACTATTCGGCAGCGCTAAGAGCTGGAGCTTCATTATTCACCGGTAGAGCTGGTGGATGAGTGGCAGTAACAAAGGCTTTGCCTTCTTCATCTAGATCCACAATGCCAGAATCTCCTTCCTTCAGGCGACCCGAGAGCATTTCTTCAGCCAAGATGTCTTCCAAGAGCCGCATAATGGCGCGGCGTAAGGGACGAGCACCGTAGGCTGGGTTGTAGCCTTCTTCGATCAACCGATCCTTAAACTTGGCGGTGACTTCTAAAGACATCCCCTGCTTGGTCAAGCGTTGGAACAAGTCCTTCAGCATGATATCGGCAATGTTGCGAACTTCGTCCTTGGTGAGCTGTTGGAAGACAATGATTTCGTCCAAGCGGTTCAAGAACTCAGGGCGGAAGTAGTTCTTCAGCTCTTCGTTCACCAAACTGCGAATCCGGTTGTAAGTAGCTTCGGTTTTGTTATCTTCAAACTCAAAGCCCAAACCGCCGCCGCCTTTTTCGATTACCTTAGAACCGATGTTGGAGGTCATGATCAGCAGAGTGTTCTTGAAGTCTACCGTGCGTCCCTTGGAGTCAGTCAAACGACCGTCTTCTAAGATTTGCAGCAGCATGTTAAAGATATCGGGGTGAGCTTTTTCGATTTCATCGAATAGCACCACGGTATAAGGGCGACGACGGACGGCTTCGGTAAGCTGACCACCTTCGTTAAAGCCCACATAGCCAGGAGGTGAACCAATCAGTTTAGAAACTGTGTGGCGCTCCATGTACTCCGACATATCTAGGCGAATCATCGAGTCTTCGGAACCGAAGAAGTAAGCCGCTAATGCCTTAGTTAACTCGGTTTTACCAACCCCAGTAGGCCCAGAGAAGATAAAGCTGGCGATCGGACGATTGGGATTCTTTAGACCAACTCGGGCACGACGAATCGCACGAGAGACTGCTCTAACGGCTTCATCTTGACCAATCAAACGCTGGTGCAGGGTTTCTTCCATGTGCAGCAGCTTGACCGACTCAGACTCAGTGAGCTTACTAACCGGTACGCCTGTCCAAGAAGCCACAATGTGAGCAATGTCTTCTTCGGTAACTTCTGGTTGCTTGGTGATGTCACCAGTTTCGCTGGCAGCAGCAGCGGCGGTTTCGGCTTTTTTGGCTTGGGCGATCGCTTTAATTTCGGTTTTGATTTCTAACTCGCGGTCTTTAAGCTGACCGGCTTTGTCGAAATCTTGCGACCGCACTGCTTCGTCTTTGTCCTTAAGTACCTGACGCAACTCTTTGTCGAGTTCCTTCGCTGCTGCTGGCAACTGAGAATTCAATAAGCGCACCCGAGAACCGGCTTCGTCCATGAGGTCGATCGCCTTATCGGGCAAGAAGCGATCGGCGATGTATCGATCAGCCAGTTCGGCGGCAGCTTTAAGGGCATCATCAGTAATCCTGAGCTTGTGGTGTTGCTCATAGCGCTCCCGCAGACCGTAAAGAATCTCGATCGTTTCTTCTACGCTCGGTTCGCCCACCATTACTGGCTGGAAGCGTCTTTCTAAAGCCGCATCGCGCTCAATGTGTTTGCGATACTCATCTAAGGTGGTGGCACCGATACATTGCAGTTCACCCCGCGCCAAGGCTGGCTTCAGGATATTTGCAGCATCGATCGCTCCTTCGGCAGCACCGGCACCAATGAGAGTATGAACTTCATCGATTACCAAAATCACGTTGCCCGCTTGGCGGATTTCATCCATGATTTTTTTCAGGCGCTCTTCAAACTCACCGCGATACTTAGTACCGGCTACCAGTAGGCCGATATCTAAGGTCATGACTCGTTTGTCTTCCAAAATGTCTGGCACGTCAGCAGCAATAATGCGCTGAGCCAAACCTTCGGCGATGGCGGTTTTACCAACTCCGGGTTCACCGATTAAGACTGGGTTGTTTTTGGTACGACGACCCAAAATCTGAATCACCCGCTCAATTTCTTTGGCACGACCTACTACGGGGTCGAGTTTGCCATCCACAGCCATTTGGGTCAGATTAGAACCAAATTCATCTAGGGTCGGAGTTTTATTGCCTCGCCCAGAAGATCCACCACCAGGAGCTACTGCTTCAGCAGTCTCACCTAGCATCCGGATAACTTGGGTACGAACTTTGGCCAAATCTACACCCAGATTTTCCAATACTCTGGCAGCTACGCCTTCACCCTCACGGATGAGACCCAGCAGCAGATGCTCGGTACCGATATAGTTGTGACCGAGCTGACGCGCTTCTTCTAGAGATAGCTCTAAGACACGCTTGGCTCTAGGAGTAAAGGGGATTTCTACCGCCACGAAGCCAGAGCCACGCCCGATAATTTTCTCTACTTCAATCCTTGCGTCTTTAAGATTGACACCCATCGATTTCAGGACTTTGGCAGCTACGCCGGTGCCTTCTCCGATCAATCCTAGAAGGATTTGCTCTGTACCGACGAAATTGTGCCCTAGGCGACGTGCTTCCTCTTGAGCCAGCATGATCACCTTAATGGCTTTTTCTGTAAAGCGCTCAAACATGACTTGTACCTACTACCTGCTGCTAGCCTGAATTCTCAGATTCTAACACAGGATTTTTACGGTGCGGGTTCGGTAATAACAACCAAATGCGAACTTTTGTGTTCTAATTTTTGTCAAAAAAATATCGACAGCTAGATCATCTAGCTGCCGATCGGGGTTCAAAGTAACCGCTTATTAGTTGCTTTCCTAATTGCTGCCGGTGAAAACCACTTCCGGAAACTTAACCACAGCCTCGGTGTAAGGCTTGCCCTTACCTTCTTCTTGCCAATAGTTGATGACTTCAGTGGCCTGATTGAGAATTCCTACTCGATCGACTTCTGCAATCCAGTGTTTAGCTTCCATTTCAGATTTGAGCTGTTCCCAAGCATCTGCCCGAGGCCAGAAAAAATAAGCGGTTAGTGGGCTGAGACCTTTGCCCACTACTTGATCGACTGCTAGTGCGACGTTTTCATCGAGCCAGAGCACTTTTAAAATAAATTTTGACGACAACACAATTCCCTCCGAGTCGATACCCGCAATATACATAAAAAACACAGCTCCGTATTTTAGCACTGTTAGTGATTGATCGAAAGGGGGTCAAACATCCTCATTGAAACCATACAATATCTGAAACTGTTGAAATAGTTCAACCGTTCAAGATAAATTACCCTGCCTTAAGTCCCATGATCCAGCCCTGGATAGTTTTTTCCATCCTTTCATCTCTGGCTTACTTTGCTCATGACCTAGTGCTCAAACAAGTTTCTAGCAAGGTAGATAGCGTTTTGGTCGCCACAATCCTGAACTTTTCTGCCTTCAGTAGTCTTTTCTTCTACAGCATTTTTGTGCAGGCCAACACCTGGCGAAAATTCCCCTGGGTTTCGATCGAAAGCGGGCTAATTTTTGGCGCAGGAATATGCTTAGCGATGGCCACCGTCTTTTTCATAAACATTTTTAGCAGCGGCGGCTATCTGAGCTTGGCGATTCCTTTGGTATATGTGCTGCTGATTTTTCTGGGGGTACTTTTTGGAGTTATTTTGTACAAAGAATCCTTAAATCTGGGGCAATACTTGGGAGTGTTACTAATCATGGTGGGTATTGTTCTGGTCGCTCGCCAAACATCAGCAGGTTAGCGCGGGTCAGTTTACAATCAGCAAGAACGCTTGAATTTGAGTGACAGAAATATTAAGTTCTGGGGAATAAGGCGATCGATTTGGGAGAAGCAGGTTATCATGCTAGTCAAAAGTTTTCGTATATTCCACTAGTTAGCCGAACTAAGCGTTATGACTCAAAGCCCTAACCCCAACAACAATAATCGCCGCCGTCGGCTGACCGCAGATGAATTGATTGCCATTTTGGTAGCAATGACCGGCATCGGCGGAATTTTTTGGTGGGTGATTTCTCATCGCACGCCCAACCAAGGTTTTTTTCAGGCTAACTCCGGTCAACCAGCCGATGTCCGCACCGTTTCGCCCTTGACTGAAGACCCTGCAACCCCGCAGTCCGGCGGTGAAAGGTCTACTAAACCTAAAACATTGGCAACTCCAGCACAAGCCTCTGCACCATCGGCACTGGCTGCGCCCGATGCTGGTGAGGGTAATGTGGCAACAGAAGCTCCAGGTACTAGCCCCACTGTGCTTGTGCCTCCAGTTGTGCCGCTGATCGCCGCTGCTTCGCCAGTACCAACATTTACCGATGTCCCAGAGAAGTATTTTGGCAAGAGCAAAATAGAGGTGCTGCAATCAATGGGGGTGTTGCAAGATTTTGGTGGTGGGAAGTTTGACCCTAACCTGCCGATCACTAGAGGCGAGTATGCCAAGATGCTCGATCGAGCGTTTGTCGATCGGGCTACCACTCAGCAAGTATTGGAATTCAAAGATATTCCTGCTACCTATGCTCGCCGAGAAGCCTTAGATCGATCGGTAAAAATGGGCTTTATGACGGGTTACTCCAAGACTCTCTTTAAACCTGATGAGCAGATTCCCCGCTATCAAATGCAAATTTCGTTAGCTAAGGGTCTGAATCTGAAGCCCTCAGACGATGCGGCTGATGTACTTAGCAAGTTCACTGATACGAAAGGCTTACCCGAATGGGCTAAGGCAAAAACAGCGGCGGCGATCGGGTCTGGCCTGATTGTTAAAGATGGTCAAGATAACAAGTTGCAGCCAATTAAGGCCACCACCAGAGGCGAAGCGGCTACGCTGGTTTATGAAGCGCTGGTCAAAGAGGGCAAAATCAAGCCCAGCAAATAGCGGTTACAATAAAAATCAACTGAGTTGAAGCAAAACAGCAGCAAAACCATGGAAGCATTAGCACTAAACAATCAAAACGTCGAAACCATCCTAGATGAGATGCGCCCCTATCTGATTTCTGATGGCGGTAACGTCGAGTTGGTAGAAATCGATGGCCCGATCGTCAAACTGCGGTTGCAGGGAGCCTGTGGTTCTTGCCCTAGCTCTACTATGACCCTACGGATGGGCATTGAGCGCCGCCTGCGCGACGCGATTCCCGAAATCGAAGAAGTCGAACAAGTTTTCTAATTTCGTGTTCAACAAAAAGCCGCCCTGAATTTCAGGGCGGCTTTTTGTTGAACACTTCGCAGAATCGATATTCACCACCAGCTAAGGCTTGAGGACATTAGTGGCAAATTGCTTGGAACTATTCCCAGCAGGGCTATACTGACAAACCACATAAAATGCCCCAACGTCTTCGCCTTCCAGAAAAACAGTACCTCTGGCTGCCCCGCAACCCAATTTGAGGCTGTTTTTCCAAATGACTTGAGTGAAATGTCCGGTTTTATCAGAAAAACCTGGCTTTATATAGTTATAATTCAATACTTCACTATACCAAAACTTAACCACATTTTTAGCCATAGTTTTCGCACTAACAGAAAACCTTTGGTCATATGAAACGTAAATGTTTTCTCCAACTTGCAAATTGTCACTATGTTCAAACATTTTTTCAATAGCTAGGTGGTTAGCCCAGTCTTGAGCACTTTTATCTAAAGAACTACTTGCGGTCAACATAGGAGAATGGTGTTTAGATCGATAGGCATTATGTTCAGTTAAGATACTACGACGAAGAGTTGCTAAATCAAGGGTAGATTCTCCTGACACTAATCCATTATGAAAAGTGGCCAAGAAGATCGCACTTATTAATCCGATGAAAACCAGCCGAATCATTTGCAGCTTCATGATATATCCTCAGATGAACCGTATGAATGTCCACCAGAATACAATGGTTATGAGCCATGAGCTGGTTATGTAATAAAATCTTAAACTCCGGCTTCTTTTCAAAGACTACGCAAAGTTAAAACTTGTGGTGGGGTTGCATCTGGAGGATAGAGTAGATCGACTTGGATCGATCGATTACTGCGGGGCGGCAAAGTCAATGTTATTAATGGGCTACCTTGATCACCACGTTTTTGGACTAAATGATAGTACTTGGTTTGCTTTGTACCTTGGTTATTAGAATAACTAACTTTCACCGTGCCCCGAAAGCTTACGGTGCGTGGTAATGGGTTCAGAAATCTCAGCACACCATTGATCGATTCTTGTTTTAAAGGAGTTTGCAAAGCTACTGTCACCTGTCGAGATGTAGCACTAGAATTATATAGTGGTAGCTTCAAACTATAGTGCACTCCATAGTTACCATGAGATTCATAGGCAGTATCGGGATAACGCACCGCCATTTTTGCTGATTCTACTTGTCCGGTGCCTAATTGACCGCCTACTAAGGTCGAAATCCCCCAAGAAATGGCTTTGCCTGCTGGGGGAATCGCTAAAGTTTGCTTACCAGGATCAGTCAAATTAGCTTGCCAACGAGAACCGATCGAAACCCCAGCCACCCGACCATAGGTAATGCCCCCAGGGCTATTGGGGACGGTAGGTGCCACGTCACGGGGGCTGGATAGTTCGCCTTTGTTCAACAGATTTTGCCATTCAGCCATAGTAGGCGCACGTTCTACACCGTTGGAACTAGGGGCAAAGAGTGCCATGCTGGCGGCGTAGACTTTGCCGTTGCTCTGGAGACGAATGTAGCTCGATCGACCGTTCAGAGGCGGAGTTAACCCTCTTACCGGCACTGGCAGGTTCATTAACATCTGGCTGCTGCCCGCTGGGATGATGATCTGGGTAGGGAAAATGTTTTGTCTGCGATCGCGGAGCACATCACTAGTAGCGCGGCTACCTGGCCCCGCATAAACCGTGCCATTGGGATCTTCTACTTGGCTATCTAAGGCGATAAAGGGGGCATCGGGTTGACTGAGGTAACTAGCACCTTGTAAAACTTTGACGGTTATAGGTTTGTTGGTGGGATTACTCAAGATCACACCAATGTATAAACTGCGCAGATCTGTAACGGGTTTGGCTTGAGCTACGTGGTGAGCAAAGACATCAAAGTTTCCCGAAAAAGCATAGTTTAAATGAGCCTCTGGGTGAGCTTTGTTGTTGCCAGGGAACGTGGAAAGCAGGATGCCTTCTTTTAAGACTTTTTCGGGGCTGTTGCTGTTAAAGACCGGTGTTCGATCGAGCTGTCCCGGCAAAGGTCGGACTTCTTGGAGGCTAGAAATTTCTGGGGCGGCTGCTAGTATTACCGGCAAGGCCATGAGCAAAAAGATGGGTGGCATGATGATTAAATTAAGATGGCGTACAGGTGAGCAAAGGTCTCGGCCACGGGCTGTCCGTCTCTGCTGGGGTAATGGGCATTAGCAGCAACAGTCATAGGCCACCTCTGACTGGGCAAGATAGGTTTGGTATTCTATTTTAACTTATTAGGCAGCTTTACACGCTACTCGAAAACTAATGAGGTTAAACTGGTGATTAGGATTGTTAAGATTATAATTTGTGGTCGATCGAGCTTCTGGGTATTATTTTAGCTGTATAGACGAGGGTTGTAGTCTGTAGAAGAACGGGGTGAGGGGATCAGATAATTCGGCGGCTCAGAATTATTACTCGATGTTTAAGTTTTCAATGGGATAACCTGAAATCCGACACATCCATAGATTCCATTGGTAGGGGCACATTGCAATGTGCCCCTACCGATGGAATTCATTAAATCTGTAGATAATCAAGGTATTCACTATGTCTGCCATAAATTCTTGGGGTTGCTGGATTCGCTGGTGGGGGTAAACCGTTTAAATTCATTGGAGATAGCTATTTTTAACGATATTATGGCGCGATCGATGTCTCCACACCTCAATGCAAGCGTTGTTAATCGTTAATTTGGATTGAAACGAAATTTAGTGACACAAATCGATCCGTCAAGGGCTGAATTGAGCGCAAGAGGGCAGAATTCTACAAAGTGCTGACGGCTTCACACGCTACCCGGAAACCAATAATATTGACATGAGCGTCAGGATTGCTGTTGTAGCGATAAGCTGAGCGGCAGAATCGTGGGCTATTGTACCAACAACCGCCCCGCAAAATTCTGGGAACACTTTGATCGGCATCAGAATTAATCCAAGCACTACCATCGATCGGGGCACCTTCATAGTTACCATGATAGCGATCTAGACACCATTCAAAGATATTGCCATGCATATCATGCAGCCCAAAAACATTTGGAGAAAACATTTCAACTGGAGTAGTTTCTTGGCGATAAATTCCTTTTGGCCCCTGACCATAAGAACCAGAAAATTTGCCATCAGGATCATCTGTGCCGTCGTAATTGGCTAAGTCTGTAGTGGTGGTTCTGCCAAAATGAAAAGGAGTAGTGGTTTTTCCTCGGCAGGCATATTCCCACTCAGCTTCGCTGGGTAGTCGATATTCTCGCTTGGTGAACAAGCTTAGTCTGGCGCAAAATTCTTGGGCATCAAACCAAGATACTTGCTCTACCGGGTGGTTATCGCCTTTGAAATGAGCTGGGTTGAGGTGGAGTTCTTGATCGATCGCCTTCAAACCAGCTACTACTCGCCATTGCTCTTGAGTAATCGGATATTTGCCCATACAGAAGCTTGGCACGTTTACGAGGTGCTGAGGGCTTTCAGTGGAGTCGCGATCGATCTCATCTGCTGGCGAACCCATCAAAAAAGTCCCAGCAGGAATTAACATCATTTCCAGATTGACTTGATCGCCGGAGGTGCCAGCAACGCTATCGCTGAGTTTTTCGTTGAAAAACTTGACCGGGTGTTTTTTGCGTTTGAGAACCAGGGGCATAATTGTTTATTCACCGGAAATTGGGGTGAATTGGGCAACTGTTCGCCGAAGCTACCAAGCTACCCAACTCGTTTTTATTTTTGGGCACAGTTGCCTGCACCACTGGAACAAGTCTGGACTCTTCGTGTACTGATAGTTTTAGGCTGACATTTGATACCATAAAATATAAAATGCTGCTCCTTGCAACGATAACTGCTTATCGCAGGGACTATCCACCAAAGCACGAGCGAAAACTCATGCGCTGTCAACTATCCAGCCCGTAGGCCGATTGTCAACTTTCGATTCGATTGGTTTCAGAAGATTCCATTTACCTCAAATTTCTGCACAAAAGGCAGACTCTTGAGACCAGTATATCTGTCCGATTTAAGTTGAAGTCCT
>JAYSRP010000306.1:0-4733 GCA_043721015.1 Synechococcales cyanobacterium
GAGTCGGAGCGCAAAACGAAGTCTCTTGCTCCCTCTCCCCTTGTGGGAGAGGGCTGGGGTGAGGGGTAGCCAATGTGTCCCGCGTTAAATTGGTACCCAAATCCTGATTCGTGACTCTTTCGGTAAACTTGATGGTAAGTTTGCCTTGATGGAGCAAAGGTTTAATGAGTCGTCGAGTTTCATGACTGGCTGTGAGGTTTAAGTGATCTTGAAAGTGTTGCTTACTCCAGATGAATTGCAATTTTGTCTGCACTGGTAATATACAACACCAATAAGTTTGGTAGAATTGGGGACAGTGGTGCTTGTTGATTGGTATTTTAGGCGAGTCACTGACCCAAACTATTGATTCTGTGGGAGTAAATTATGAGCGACGTTCCTCTCTGTAGCATTGCTGTTATCGAGCAGTTGGCAGCGGCGGATTTAGAGGATTTGGAGATAGCTTTGCAGTTTTTAATGGGTTCGCCTGAAGGAGAGGGATCTGAAAATGAAAATCAATGAAATTAATAAAGGGTGTTCCCTGAGCAGAGTCGAATGGGACACCCATGAAAATCATTGAATTCATAGGGTTGGGATTCGACTCCGCTCACCCAACCCGTTCAGCGAATTTTTCGATAGCTTAGCGAACCGTATTTGGTTGTATTTGTCATGAGAGTTTGAGTTTTATATCTTAAGAAGATTGACACCCTAATTATATGGCCTTAAAATGAGGGAATAAAACGAGTTCTTGAATTATATGGTACCAACAAAAGTTACATTGGAACAGTCGCAGATAGATTTTTTAGCGCAGTTTAACACTTTGGGCTTCAAAGACAAAAGCTCATTGGTGCGATCGGCTCTCAATCAGTTGCAGCAGCGGATAGAAAACCAAGAGCTGGAGAGATCGGCTGACTTGTATGCCGAGATTTATGAAGAAGATGAAGATCTCCAGCAACTGACCGCATTAGCTGGAAATGACTGGCCAATATGAGTGAGCTGAGAAGAGGATGGGTGATTGACGTAGATCTTGAACCGACAAAGGGTTCTGAGACGGGTAAAGTGCGCCCTTGCATCGTTGTAACTAATGATGTTTATAACGAACGAGTGCCAGTGATTCAGGTCGTGCCATTGACAGAGTGGACTGCCAAGAAGGGTCGAATTAAAACTAATGTACGAGTAGAGCCTTCGATAATTAATGGCTTGAGTAAAGTTTCGATCGCCGATTGTTTGCAAACTCGCCCGATCGATCAGCGTCAGCGGTTGGTAGCTGTGAGAGGAGAATTGGAGCTAGAGTTTTTGGCGGAGATCGATCGAGCGCTGAAAGTGGTGTTTGATCTAACTTGATATCAAGCCCAAAATAATAGTTATCATTGATTTAGTTTTCGTTTAGTAATTTGCCGCTCGCCATCCACACCAAAATTCCCAGCAATCGATCGAGCGGTTTCAACGAATAATCTTCTAGATTGATCGAAATCTCTTGTCCTTCCAACTTCAAAAAGCGCCACAGCATTCCACTACTAATACAGCCATAGATCGGCATTGGCTCCAACCCCGACTCCAAATTAAACCTTTGAGCTGCGATCATCTCTGCCATACATTGCCCCATCCCAGTGTTCAAATCAGCTTTCTTGGCTTCCAGAATTACCACCACTGGCGCTTCTACCTCAAACTGCTCCCGCGACCGACTCAACAAAAAATCACAAATTCCAGACAACCCCAACTCAGCGTCCACCGTGAACTCCTGACCCGAAAAAAAGCTCACCTCATGCTTCAGAATTCGGCGCACCTCCACCAACACCGGGCTAATCAACAGCTCCGACTTGGCCTTTTCACTGGGCAACGCCACAGCCAACGGCAAATTTTCATCTAAAAATGCCATAAACATCGGGCTAGGAGCGATCGGCAAAATTACCGGCAAAAAAGAATTGCCTTCGATCGTGGCAATACCAAAGGTTTTTTTCACTTTCCGAATCGTAAAATCGCTGTAAGCCACCGCAACACCATTATCAAGTTCAACTTCTTTATTGTAAGCAACAGCGGCAGCCAACAAAATATGTGACTAACTGTGACCATTTTGACCTTATTTTTCTAGAAAGTCCTATGATTGAGCAAAATACGATTCCCAATTAACCAAAATTTATGACTCCAGAGTTATTGGCGAAACTACGTGATATTTGTCCAGACGAAGCTGCCTTTACTCAGCTTCAACAGATGGTGGCTGACGAAACTCAGCCCTTAGAGCAGAAAATTAGTCAGGCGAAATTTAGACTCGATCAGCAGAAAGCCTTGTTTGAAGTGATTGTTCGCCTGCGATCGCCCATCGACCTAGCCACCATTTTTCGGGATACCGCCATCGAAGTCCGGCAGTTATTGCAGGCCGATCGAGTAGGAATGTTTCGCTTTTACCCAGAATCTGGCTGGAATGATGGCGAATTTGTCTCAGAAGACGTTGACCCAGCTTTTTCTTCGGCCATGGCTCAAAAAATCCATGATCACTGCTTTGGCGATCAGTTTGCGGTGCATTACCAACTGGGTCGAGTCCAGAGCGTTAGTGATATCCAGAATGCTGGCTTAAGTGATTGCCACATTCAGATTTTGTCTCAGTTTCAGGTGCGGGCTAACTTAGTAGTACCGCTATTACAAAATGACAATCTGTGGGGCTTACTCTGTATTCATCAGTGCACTGCGCCCCGCCAATGGCAGGAAACCGAGATTGAGTTCGTTAATCAAATTGCCAGTCATTTGGGGGTTGCTCTACACCACGCCGAGCTGCTAGCCAAATTGCAGGCCGAAATCGTAGAGCGTCAACAAGCCGATCAACGTGCCCAAGATCTGAACCAGGGCCTGCGACAAGCCATCACTGAACTAACGGCGGTAAACAAAGAGCTAGAAACTTTCAGCTACTCTGTTTCGCACGATTTGCGCGCTCCTCTCCGCAGCATTGATGGCTTCAGTCAGGCATTGATCGAAGATTGCCTAGATCAACTAAATGAGTCGGGTCACGATCATTTGCGACGGATTCGCACGGCCACCCAAAAAATGGGACAGCTCATCGATGATTTGCTGACCCTCTCACGGGTGATTCGCAGTGACATGCGCCGAGAATCTGTCGATCTGAGTAGATTAGCCAGTCATATTTGCACGGTTTTACAGCAATCTCATCCAGAACGCCAAGTAGAATTTGTGATCCAGACTGGTTTGGTGGCTCAAGGAGATACTCGGTTGTTGCAGGTCGTCTTAGAAAACTTGCTTAATAATGCCTGGAAATTTACGGCCAAAAGACAGCAAGCCAAAATTGAGTTTGGCCTATTTTCGTCAGAAACAGCCGAAAATATTAGTACTTATACTTACTTTGTGCGAGATGATGGTGTAGGATTCGATATGGCCTATGTTGACAAATTATTTTCCCCGTTCCAACGACTGCACAGCGTGACCGAGTTTCCCGGCAATGGAATTGGGTTGGCGACAGTACAGCGCATTGTGCATCGACATGGTGGAGAACTGCGGGCAGAAGGGTCTTTAGAGCAAGGGGCAACATTCTATTTCACATTATCAGCAGAGGCGGTGAGATGACGGAAGACAAAAACCACAAAATCATTCTGCTGGTAGAAGATAATCCTGATGATGAGGCACTGGCAATCCGGGCGCTAAAGCGTCATCATATTGGCAATGAGATTGTGGTTGCCCATGATGGTGTCGAAGCTCTAGATTATGTCTTTGGCACCGGCATCTATGAGGGACGCGATACTAGCAACAAACCATCGGTGGTGCTGCTAGATCTCAAGTTGCCGCGCGTAGATGGCCTAGAGGTTTTGCGGCGCTTACGAGCAGATGACCGCACGAAATTTTTGCCCGTGGTGGTCTTGACGACCTCCAGTGAAGAAGGCGATCTAATTAACAGCTATAGTTTGGGCTGTAATAGCTATATCCGTAAACCGGTAGATTTTGTGCAGTTTTCTGAGGCGATTCGGCAGTTAGGAATGTATTGGCTGTTAATGAACGAACCCCCACCGACTTAGAAGATCAAACTATTAAAAGGTCAAGTTAGTAACATGAACCCTCTCCTACACACTCTAATTGTCGAGGATTCAGAAGATGATCTGCTTTTGCTCCTCAGAGAACTGCGGCGCGGTGGCTACAATCCAGATTATGTCAGGGTAGAGACGGCAGTAGAGATGCAGGCAGCGCTTGATCGACAGCCTTGGGATATTGTAATTGCCGACTATACTCTGCCTCGCTTCAGCGCCCCCGAAGCCCTGGACTTGCTCCAGCAGCACCGAGATATTCCCTTTATTATTGTCTCGGGCACGATCGGTGAAGAAGCAGCCGTGGCGGCTATGCGAGCCGGTGCCCACGACTACTTGCTCAAAGATAATCTCACCCGACTAGTACCAGCAGTAGAGCGGGAGCTACGAGAAGCCAAAGAGCGGCAGCAAAGGCTGTGGACCGAGCAGGCTTTACAAGAAAGCGAAGAACGCTTTCGGCAGTTGGCCGAAAATATTACTGAAAGCGTCTTCTGGATGGCTGATCCTACGGCTCAGCAGATGCTTTATGTTAGCCCCGCCTATGAAAGCATCTGGGGAAAATCTTCTGAGAGTTTGTATGCCAACTTTATGGAATGGATCGAGGCAATTCATCTAGACGATCGATCCCGAATTCAGACTAACTTTTTTGAGCAGTCTTTACAGGGAAAGTATGATGAAGAGTATCGGATTGTCCGTCCTGATGGCTCGCTGCGCTGGATCCGCGATCGCGGT
>JAYSRP010000307.1:0-10566 GCA_043721015.1 Synechococcales cyanobacterium
AATCAAGTTCCTATTCTTTTCCAACAACAGTATGCTGCCGCTGGCATTGTGGTACCGAGGTCTATTGGTCTACCAGATCCGAACTTCAACCCCGAACCATTCCTTACCCGTACTACCACATACCAGATTTCCAACACTCAAATCCTTTTGGCGCTCGACACATTGAAGACTGTCCACGGAGGAAATGTCGGTGCCATATGGCACAAAAGTTGGCTGCTCGGTCGTATCAATGCGGTCAACCAGTACAGCCTGAACATGGCGGAGGCACTCATCACTACCGGTCAGGATCCCGATCAGTCCTCGCGTGTTTTCGTTTCTGATTTTTCCCTGTCGCTCCTAGGTCCAAAAATTTGGTCGCGCGACAAATTCCATCAACGAGTAATGTCGGCATCACGTCGAGCTGCACACGAACTCGGACTACATGGAATACGGTACACTCGCGTTAGCATTCTGACCAACTCACCAGCGAATTGGTTGGATTCTGGTTGGTATGCGGCGATAAAAAGTCATGTTGAGAGCCACCGTCAACTTGGGCTACGCCTTGGTTTCATTTCTTATGCTGCGATTCAAGGTGACCTAACGGAGCACCTGCTCAACTTCTACATGATTAGCGGCAAGATATGCGAAATATTTGACGTACTTACGGGACTTGCGTTTAGGCTTGACCATGTAAATGCTTCTGGTGAGCTTAGTGCGTTTGAAGATTTGGTTCGGGAGATCGAGGCGTGCTGTGAGTCAAATTCTGGAGGTTTCTGGGTACGTGACTCGATGTCGATTGACGAAGTAGTTCGAGAAATATCAGAGCTTACATGAACCGATTTATGAACAAGGTGCAGCCTGATTATCCATCTGGTTCGTTGAGTGCGACACCACAGAAACGAACCTTCCATCTGGTCTGAATCTACCGAATCGACGCTCTAAGCTAAGATGAAGGGGGAGAATCGTAATTGAGGTCTGACCAATGGCAGTTCGCCAAAGACGTCATAGCAAAGAAAACTTAGCTCAACGTGGGCAAGAACTCTATGAATCTGGTATTCGGCAGCAAGTCGAGGCCGGAAATGAGGGTAAGATTGTGGCGATCGACATCGAAACCGGAGCCTTTGAGGTTGATGAAAATGTCGTGCCTGCAACTAATCGTCTGTTTGAGCAATACCCAGACGCTCAGCCATGGGTGATTCGGATCGGACATCGTGCCGTTGATCACTTTGGGGCAAGGAGTCTGAAGAAAAATCCATGATTTATGGAGTAGTAAATTTACGACGAGAAGCAACGCTTCCCTTGGTTGTCGGCAACACGAACAAACAACAGAAAGTGATTGATACCGTAATCGATACAGGATTTAGCGGATTCCTATCTTTGCCATCTTCAATCATTACCGCCCTGGATTTACCTTGGAGTGCCTCGGATATTGTTACATTGGGCGATGGGAGCGAAACCCTGTTCGATTTATACACTGCAAATGTGATTTGGGATGGGCAGTACCGCGAGATTTATATCGCGGAATCAGAAACAGAACCCCTATTAGGAACGGCATTGCTCTACGGCTATCGATTGCAGGTTGATAACGTTGAGGGCGGGATCGTCAAAATTGAAGAACTGTGATTCCGCATAATAGCCATCCGTGGGTGCAGTCTAACAAACCCGTTGCACGCCGACCGTATCAAGTTAATTTATTGATCTCAGAGCTGATAGCAGCGGATGAACAGGAACGTTATGCTGACTGATGACCTGTGATGGTGGTGCTTTGATCTTACTCTTTGGGCAATCTAGATTTAGCGGCTTCAAAGTTATTGTTGAACCGATCACTATTAGTTAGGTTGTCATGACTTCAGTAGAAATCAGAGCCATCGAGATCCGGTTGGGATACATCTTTTTAGATCGAGATTTACTTGCTCAAGCTCTCACTCGTAAGGCTGCGGCTCAAGAACAGAGGCAAAAGGGAAAACCATGCAAGGATCAAGAAGTTTTCCGTACACTTGGGGATGCTGTTCTCAAAGCGATCTTGACTGAGTTATTAATGCAGCAAGGCTGTACGACTCGCGGTGACATCACTCAAAAAAAGGCAAGGTTGGAGAATGAAGAAAGCTTAAGTGCAATGCTGCGAACAATGGAAATAACTCCAATTGTCGGCGTTGGTGAACGAAATAATGGAGTGCATGAACAATCGTTGGCTCTTGCTGAGACCTTTGAGGCGATTGTTGCAGCAATCTATAAAGACGGGGGATACGAAATCATTAAAAAACTGGTAGTGAAATGGTTTAGTTAATACGCTTACAGTTCGCTGGAATGAGTCAGGCCATTTCTCATGTTACGATGCAAGCAATTATTGTACTCATCACTGAGAGACTGTGTTAACTGACCAACATATTGCTGAATCCCTAAGCCGTGCTTACGTGCGCGCGATCGCCGGACGTGCCGGACTCAACTTAGCCATTCGGGAATACGATTATGGTGTAGACGGTAGTTTTGACGAAGTTGCTGTGCGGCAAAACAGACGGGTCGAATCTGGCTTTTCTCTCAGTTTTCAACTCAAAGCCTCGACCCAGTGGCAACTCAATAATACTCAGGTTGTCTATGACTTGGAGGTGAAAACCTACAATGATTTGATTCTCAGACGCAGCCTGAGAACCGCAACACCCTGTATCCTTATCTTGTTAGCCCTGCCCTCGGATTCTATGGAATGGCTCATTTGTGAAGAAACACAACTCAGATTGCAAGGAACTTGCTACTGGGAATATCTCAGTGGTAGCCTCAGCGAAAATCGCCAGTCAGTCAGGATCAGAATTCCGCGATCGCAACGCCTTACACCAGAATCTTTGCTAACCTTAATAGGGAACGTCAAAACAGGAGAATGGTGATGACCCCCGAAGTTCTGTCAAGTTACCCTGAAATCCAAGAGCTTCACGTTGCTGAAGTGGTCAGATATCTCCAGGAAAATCATTGGATGTCGATCAGTCATCCTAGTCCACGCTTACTTGTGTTTGAAAAAGGAGTTGACGATCGAGGCAAGCCGGTTCAGATTGTCCTGCCCAGCAAGGATGATTATGAAGATATGCCATATTTACTAGCTAAAGCGGTAAATCTTCTGTCTGTTCTGGAATCTGTACCTTTTCAAGAGATTGTGAATGCAATCAATGCTTCTGTACGTGCCAGCTAGATTTGACCTTGTAGCGCGCAGCATAACAAACTGATTGGAGCGGACTGATAAAGGTAGTCAGTGTTGCAGCAGAATTTCTTGGTAGCTGCTCAATCGGAACGTTAGCTTGCTTTGGTCGTTGGTTGGAGAAATATTGCGGAATTATCTATTCGGAAGCTGAAATAAAATAATTGTGAAGAGTGAGTCTTGATTTATAGTTGACAGATCTGGCTTTCTATAAATCAACGAACCTTTATCTTATGAGACAGTCCATATCTTCAGTACCTACTTTCGACTCCATGCTTTTACCAACCATCCAGGCTTTACAGATCTTGGGCGGTTCTGGCACAACTGAAGAGATTTTGGAAAAGGTAGTACAAATTCTCAATGTGCCTGACAAAGTATTAGAGATTTTACATGGTAGTACTTCACAAACCGAAATTGAATACCGATTGGCATGGAGTCGCACCTATCTGAAAAAATATGGCCTACTACAAAACTCATCACGCGGAGTTTGGTCTCTAGTTTCGACCTCGATTGATCTCGACAATCTTCAAGCAAAAGAGATTGTTAAAGTAGTGAAAAACACCAGTAAAAACAAAACGACTCAATCTGATCCTTCACAAGAAACCATTGAAGCTGTTGAAACGCTGGAAGATCTAGCTTGGCATCAACAACTTCACCAAGTACTGCTGTCCCTCGATCCTGCCGCATTTGAACGATTAGCACAACGCTTATTACGAGAGTCGGGTTTTATTCAAGTTCAAGTCATGGGCAAATCAGGCGATGGGGGAATTGATGGAGTAGGAATAGCTCGTATCAACGGTTTTTTAAGTTTTCACGTTTTGTTTCAATGTAAGCGGTATCAAGGATCAGTTTCGGCTGGTCAAATTAGGGATTTTCGCGGAGCAATGCAAGGACGTACAGATAAAGGGTTATTTATTACCACCGGCACGTAGAGATGCGATCAAAGAAGCGACAAGAGATGGTGCACCGCCAATTGATTTGATAGATGGTGAGCAGTTAGTTCAACGATTAAAGGAGTTAAGTCTTGGTGTCAAGATAACTATGATCGAATCAGTCGAAGTTAATGCAGATTGGTTTGCGAAGATTTGAATGCGTCAGCTAGCTAAATGGGATTCACCCTTAGAGATCGACTAATATGGGATAAGCTGTACTTAAAGAATTCAGAGGCACATGAAATGACATTAGCCGAAGTACTTCCATCCGCAAAACTGCTTTCTGCCGCAGAAAAACTCCAACTGATTCGGATTTTGGCCGAGGATTTGGATACAACTGAGGATATTTCACCGTTGGAAGCTTTCAAAACCTACGATTTGCCAACTCCGTATGATAGTTTTGGGGCAGGTGCAATTTTAATGGAAACCCTTAACCATTCAACACCAATTCATTGATGTATGCGCATTAAGTATTCAATCACCAGCCCCGCACAAAATGAGTTTGACAGTTTACCAAGACTGTCAATATCCCTTCGTCGAGAAGATCGAATAGTTGAATCGATCGGTTTAGTGGATAGCGGAGCGACAGTTAGTGTCCTGCCTTACGAACTTGGCCTTCAACTAGGCGGTGTGTGGGAAGATCGTAGAGCCGTTATTCAATTGGCAGGCAATCTTGGTAATCAACCAGCGATGCCCTTTTCTGCGATTGCTCAAATTGGAGAATTTCCACCCACTGAATTAGTATTTGCTTGGTCGAGAAATCCGACCGTACCACTGATTTTGGATCAGACTAACTTTTTTCTCGAGTTTGATGTTTGTTTCTACCGCTCTACGTCAGAATTTGAAGTTAACCCAAAATCCCAGACAGCCAGCTAACAAACCCGTTGCACGCCGACTTTATCAAGTTTCTTCATAGATCCAAAAAATTGTTAGCAGCGGGTGAACGGGAACGGTAGACCTCCGGCGAAAGTGTTTGGTCGATCCTTTCTCACCAACCATATTGGACATTATTAACTAATAATAAAAGATTGGCTGAATGGATTGATAGATATAGGTTCTGTGAATCAGGTCGAGACTTTCGCCGGAGGTCTATTGTTAGACTTCATTTATGGCTAAGAATAATCAAGATCCTTTTGATAGGTCAATACCAGGCTATACTGAAATTTCGGTGTGGCCGGAAGCCCCTGGCTTTCCGGAAGAGATCAAGGGCATTTGGGTTTATCGAGATGGTGGTACCGTTGGTCTGACAATCAAGTCACAAAAAGGAAAGGGTATAGATTTTTTCTTCGATCGAGTGTTGTGCCGTCTTTGCTACGGAATGTATGAGACTGTAGATGATGCAGCATATGTCAAAAAAGGTTCTATTTTTGAGCAAGAAGTATTTGAATACTTGGAAGTGGCCAGAAAACGATTAAGCACGCATGTTTTCTCAAAGCCAGAAATCCAAATTTTCAATCAATGCTTGGAGAAGGCAAAAATATACTCCGATGTCTAGAGAAGAAGACATTGCGTTAGAATGAATTTATCGTTGCAGCCATATACCATGAGCTACCAAGACATAATAACCATGGAACCTGGAAAACGCAGCGGAAAACCTTGCATTCGGGGAATGCGAATAACCGTCTATGATGTCTTATCCTACCTGGCATCTGGTATGACCCAAGATGAGATTCTACAAGACTTTCCGTACCTCACCGCCGCTGATATTCTTGCCTGCCTTAGCTACGCTGCCGATCGAGAACAACTCACCCTCACTATCGCAGCATGAAATTGCTCTTCGACCATAATCTTTCACCCCGTCTAGTTCTTGTCCTTGCCGATCTCTACCCCAATTCTCAACACGTCTTTCCATTAAAAATGGATCAGGATGATGACATACTCATTTGGGAATATGCGGTTCAAAATGAGTATGTGATTGTTACCCGCGACTCAGATTATAACGATCTGAGTCTTGTCCGAGGTTTTCCGCCAAAGGTCATCTGGATTCGGCAAGAGCCTAGATTATCGGGAGCTGGATGCACAGAAATGGGCACGTCCAGATCTAACAGGGAGGGGCGGGACTTAAGCGTCTCCCTCGACCTAACCAAGGCCCAAGTGTCAAATCCTCTGTGGAAGATGTTTCGACTAAGCTTTCCTCCTTCGGCAGAAGCAAATCTTCCAGAGCTTCTTTACCATTTCCTGGGGATGATTGATTATAGTCGATTTTCTCTGGGCAAAGTTGCTGAAAAGAAAGCTGAGCCACATCGCCTTCAATTACCCGCCAATCGGGGCGATTATGGCGGAGGGTGGCACAAGCATATTGATCGATTTTATTGAGTAACACCAATTTCAGCCATGCTTGTTCAAAACCCAAGGCTAGTCCACCAGCACCAGCAAATAGCTCAACCACTCTATAAATATCAGGAATCAATGAGTTACATGCCCCAATACTCAGGCTTAATGAAATCTTCCATCGCCAGCACCCAGGCTGCATGATTAAACCCAGCAGCTACTCGCCAAATTTGCACTTGTGCCAACTGCCGATCGACCCCTCGACCAATAATCCAGCGATAGCTCCAATAGGTCAACGCCACCCAACGTAGATAGCGGCGTTTAACCCAGCGGATGGGATTTTGACGGAAAGAATTGAATTCTGCAAGCATAGGTAACTCGGGTGAGAACTTTGCGGTGATGTAAACAATTATGCCAAGAACTTGACTAAACCGCCACTATTCATACATTTCCATCATAATTTTGTGGGTACTAATGGTTTCGCCGCCAGCGGGAGCTTGGCGTTGCACATAGCTGCCATTGCTTTGCAGCTCCCAAGACTGGCGATTATCGGCCAGCATAATGCCCAAAATTTCGTGGAGATCCTTAGCAATATCTGGGTCTTCTACCGGCACGATCGCCTCTACCCGCCGATCGAGATTGCGAGTCATCCAGTCGGCACTGCCAATCAGCACCTGCTCATTGCCGCCATTGAAAAAATAATAGATGCGCGAATGCTCTAAGAAGCGACCAATAATGCTCACCACCTGAATATTTTCACTCAGGCCCTCGATTCCTGGCTTCAGGCAGCACATGCCCCGCACAATTAAATCGATCTTTACACCTGCTTGGGAAGCTTCATAGAGTTGGGCAATCGTAGCTGGATCTACCAAAGAATTCATTTTGGCCACAATCCGACCAGTCAGACCCTTTTGAGCATTGAGCATTTCTTGCCGAATCAAGCCAGTAAACTGTTCCCGAGCATTTACCGGCGATACCAGCAGCTTGCGATAGGCCGACTGGCGCGAATAGCCCGTCAGGTAATTAAACAAATCAGTCAGATCAGCACCAATCTCTGGCCGCACAGTAAACAGACCCACATCGGTATATAGACGGGAAGTCTTGGCATTATAGTTACCAGTCCCAATATGCACATAGCGACGAATTTGGTTGGCTTCTCGGCGCACCACCAAAATCACCTTGGTATGGGTCTTTAGCCCCACTAACCCATAGACCACGTGGACTCCGGCTTGCTCTAGCTGTCTAGCCCAAAGAATATTGTTCTGCTCATCAAAACGAGCTTTGAGTTCTACGAGTACTGCAACCTGTTTACCCTTCTCTGCCGCCGTCATCAGGGATTTTAATAACCGAGAATCAGCGCTGGTGCGATACAGCGTCATCTTGATCGCCAACACATCCGGGTCATGGGCGGCAGTGTGAATAAAGCGCTCTACAGTTGCCGTAAAAGATTGGTAGGGGTGATGAACCAACAAATCGCGCTCAGCAATCACCGTAAAAAAATCTTTGCTTTCTTCATCATCATCCAAGCAGCGCAACCGGGGCGGCAAACTGGGTATCCAAGTCGGATCTTTGAGAGCAGGTAAAGATAAGGAAAAAATCGCAAACAGATCGCTCAAGCCTAGCAAGCCATCGATCGCATACACATCACTATCTTCTAGATCTAGCTCATCTTTGAGCATCGCCACAATATGCTCGGGGGTACTGGTATGGACTTCTACTCTAACTACCGAACCACCCAGACGACGCTTGCGTAGCTCTTGCTCGATCGCCAGCAGCAAGTCATCGGCATCATCTTCGGCGAGGGCAATATCGGCGTTGCGAGTCACCCGAAAAGTATGACACTCCTGAATATCCATCCCCGGAAACAGCGCATCTAAATTGTGCGCAATCATCTGCTCTAAAGGAATCCCTGTCCAATGCACCTGGCCTTCTGGTTCGCTGCTGAGTTCTGGCGGAATATTGATAAAGCGCGGCAATACCTGAGGCACCTTGACTCGGGCAAACAGTTCATCGCCAGTTTCGGGGTGCTTCATTACCACTGCCAAGCTGAGGCTGAGGTTAGAAATATAGGGAAAAGGATGCCCCGGATCTACTGCCAAGGGCGTGAGTACCGGGAAAATCTGCTCTTCAAAGTAATACTGCAAATACTTACGCTGCTCTTGGTTCAGCTCAAAGTAGTTCAAAATATGAATGCCTTTTTCGGCTAACAGCGGACGCAGTTCTCGTTCAAAGTTCTGATACTGGCTATGTAGCAATGGACGCAGCCTTTTGCCGATCGCCTCCAACTGCTGCGCCGGAGTCCGACCATCGGGGGTGGTTTTAGTCACCCCCGCAGCAATTTGCTGCTTAATGGTGGCCACCCGCACCATAAAAAACTCATCTAAGTTCACGCTAAAAATAGCCATGAACTTGATCCGCTCTAATAAAGGAGTTCGATCGTCCATCGCCTCATGCAACACTCGATAATTAAATTCCAACCAGCTTAGCTCCCGGCTAAAGTACCAGGCTGGATCTTGTAAATCAAAAGAGCTGAGCTGAATTTCTTTAGCAGTCATGACTTAAAATACCTGATTTTCTTGCCCTTCCCACCACTTACCAAGCTTCATCATATCTTGATGAATATCGTCTAAGCGCTCCATATATTCTTGGGGCAACAGATCATCTTTCTGCTCGGCTAGCTTACAGAGCCGCAGTTGGATCAATAGCCAGGGTTTTTGATATCCCTGGCTATCGTCTAGGTATTTGCCAAAATCTGCACTTTTCATGAAAGCTCACTAACTAACGACATATCGCACCCGTCACACTGTCTCTGGCATAAGGGCTAGGAATCGGACTACCAATTACCGACGTAGTGCAATAGGATTGCGGGTAATAAACAGGCTGAGATGGTTGTTGAATAACAATCACAGGAGACGCTGGGTAATAGGGATAATATCCGCCCTGGTTGCGGCCTTGAATGATCACCGAGCTGGGAGTGCCAATTTGGACACTGCCACTAATCACCACACTAGATAAACTAGGAGTCTGACCGTAAATTCCGGCTTGTCCGTAGCTGCCACCAGCCTGGGGTGAAAACTGTGCAGCGGCTGGCATTGCTGCTGCGATAGCAGTAAACAAGGCAATTATGACACTACCAGAACGAAGGATAGACATTGGTATTATTCCCTAAAGCACAGTTAGATTTACGGTAGCTAGTTGCAGATGGTGGAGTACAGCGTTCTGACACATCTTCTTTCTTGAGGAGCTGGGGCGTAGATTACCTGTGGAGGCGGAGCAAAAATCCCAATAGGCTTATTATAAATTACCGCAGGCGTTTGGTAAAAGCTGTTGTATCTATAATTTTTATTGTGATGTCTGCGGTGTCTGCCTCTGTTGATGTACCGGCCATGACGCTCGCTGTATTCATCATCATCATCGTAGCGATCGACAATCAAATTAACAGATACAGACTGTTTGACAGCCACGGTAGAGACAGCGGCTTCCGCTGAAGGCGTTAACAAAAGGGCTGGAGTCGCAACGGCTAGCAGGGCGACCGTGTTTATTGTGGTGGCCATTACCCGGTTTTTGATCGTGAGCATAAAATAAGCCTCGAAGTTAATTTTGGGGAGTTGCTTGTTCAATGGTATCTACCCATTTGCCAGCGGCTTGCAGGGTGCTATGCACTTGATCTAAAGTTGGTGCTTCGCAGTAGAGACGCAGGACTGGTTCGGTGCCGCTAAAGCGGATCAACAGCCAGCTTTCGTCTGCTAACTCTAGCTTGTAACCATCTGTAGTCTGGATACTTACTACTTTCCGACCATCGATCGACTGTAATGGTTCCCGATCGAGACTGTCAATCAGCTTTCGGCGTAGATCCATATTGGCCAAATGTACGTCTCGTCGGTCATAAGCAAAATTATAGCCCGTTTGCTTTTGCAGGCTGTGATACTGTGCCCCCAAATCTTCTTGGCGGCTGGCGATCGATTCTAGCAAATACAGCGCCGACAGCAGAGCATCACGCTCGGGAATGTGGTGGCCGTAACCAATTCCACCAGATTCTTCGCCGCCAATAAGCGCCTTGGTATCGATCATGCGATCGGCGATGTATTTGTAACCGATCGGAGTCTCGTATACCGGCAAACCATAGAGCTTGGCAACTTTGGGCACTAAGTTAGAGGTGCTGACCGTTTTGATCGCTTCGCCGCTCAGACCCCGCTCACA
>JAYSRP010000308.1:0-4715 GCA_043721015.1 Synechococcales cyanobacterium
TTATTGGTAGGATAAAAGTGAGCATTACGCTTGATCAAGAGATTTTGGAATTTGTGGATCGATCGAGTCAAAATCACAACCAGTTTATCAATGAAATACTTTCTAAAGAAAATAGAAGAAGATTACTAGAAGAAATAGAAAATTCTTACACTGAATTAGCAAACAATTCTGAGTATCAAGCTGAGATTGAGTTATGGAATGTCGCTCTGGGAGATGGAATAGATGCCAAACGGTGATCTAACAAGACTAATTAAGCAAGGTATTCTTTCCCTATAATTTGCTGAATCACAGTAAAGAAAATTCCATAAATTAGCAAATTCAAGCAGAATCTTCAAGCTACTGCAAAATCAGTGATTTCTCTGCGTTCCAATGTTTTAAATCCAAGGACGATTTGTTTAGGAGATACACCCAGATCTACAAGTTCATTGGCTATACCTACTTCTGTCCCATCTTGTTGTATCCAGATTTTATTATTAATAATATCGAGATGAATAATGCTGCCATAAATCCTTTGATTTTTGTGCCAGCCAGCTTCCAGCAGAAGGTAGTGATGATTATTCTCATCAATAATCAGTTGCAGTTCGCTTTCTGGATCGCTGCCTAAAAATTCAAGATATTCTTGAAGAACTTTGATGCTTACTTGTTGAAGCTGCCGTACAGTTACATCATCCATTTGACGACCTCTTTTTTATCAATATCAAAAGTGAATAATCGAATTATTTCATCTTCTAGCAGAATTTGTCCGGCTTCTTCCTCAAATACAGATTCTCTGACAGAATCAGGAACAGCCAAGAATAGCTTTCTTTCTGGTTCGTAGCGTTTTAATAGACGGTCGTATAAAACAAACTGACCAACAGCTTCTTCTAAGTCTTTCATTTCTGAGGCACGGCGGAAACTCTTAATTTCCACAGCAATCTTCTGGATATCTTTTTCTGCCCCAATGAGCTGCTCTGCCCCCAGGTCGATATAGAGGTTCTTTTTACGAGCTAGCTTGAGACGATAAGGATCATGGGTAATTGTCCAACCGTCCTTCTGAAGAGCATCGCATACTACTTCATGATAATAGTCACGGGCTGGCATGGTTAAAGCTTTCCACTAATCAGACAAATATTTCTATTATAAGCCAGCTAACCAAGAATTTTGTGTATTTAATTCTCCGTATATTCTTTGAGATTTACAAGTCTGCTCATAGGTTTCTTGCAGCATTAGGGGCACACATAAATCAGCATCGAGCCAAAGGGGCATAGTAGGCAAAATAGCGCCCACATCGAAAGTTTCGTACCAAACATCTATTTGAGCTTGCTGAGAAAAGTGCCGAGGATGATAAGCAGCAGCATAGAGTGGGGCATTCGGAAGCAAAAGATCGTTATAACTATTAGCGACCAAAGAATTTAGTAACTCTCGGTGAAGATTAGTCTTGCGGGTTGTCACCACATCTACGACCACTAAGCTAAATCCCTCTGGCAATTTTTGATTTAGATCGGTAGCAAGATAGGTTGCCCAAGCGTTATGAAAAGCGTGCCAATGGCGACGGCTACTCAGTGGCGGACGAAAGTGATCGAGGAGAACCATAGTAACCACGGAAATTACTGATACCTAATTTTAGCGGTAATCTTGCGTGGCTAAAACTTCTAGAGTGGTTACGGCTATTCGATCGCCTTTAGCACAGCCCACTCTACCAAAATCGGCTTCAAAATCACCAAATCAGGTCAAGCCCGCTACCAGACTAACAATCAAGCAGAAATTCCGTGGTTTCACGGAGTTAGAAAAAAATTTATTTGGGAAGTCGCGTAGATCAACGGTATTTGGAAAAGGGTGATTTCGAGAGAATGATGGAGTCGAAAAACACAGCAATTCAAACCACATCTAACCAAATGGCTACTCAAACTTCCCAGAACGTTAACGAACCAGCTACCGAAACCATCCCAGAAAATGCTGCTAGCCAACGGACTGCTGAATCAATGACTCTGTTGCTTTCCTATCACGAAAATCCTAATGTGAGAGTTCGGAATAAGTTGGTATTGTTGAATGCCGGTTTGGTTAGACAAGTGGCTCACCGCATTAGTCGCCAATGCGTTGAGACTTATCAAGATTTAGAACAGATTGGTTACTTGGGTTTGATTAGAGCGATCGAACGTTTCAACCCTTACCAAGGATGTGCTTTTAGCTCCTTTGCTGTCCCTTACATTCGCGGCGAAATTTTGCACTTTCTCAGAGATCGCAGCAACGTGGTTAAAATTCCTCGCCGTTGGCAAGAGCTACAAAAAGAAGGCGAAAAAATGTCTCAACATTTAACTCTGATTCTTGATCGCAAGCCTACTGATATCGAAATTGCTGATGCTTTACAAATTACGGTGCAAGAATGGCGCGAAACTAAAGCGGCTGAGCACAATCGTCAGACTTTGAGCCTGGATGCAAGTGTTGGCCAGATGCTGGATTACCCAGTTACATTGGGTGATAGCTTACCTGATACCCGCGATCGGGATCGACAGTTTATGGAGGAAGAGCGTCAACAGCTCGCTGGCATGATTAGTCAACTAGAATCTAAGACTCAGCAGGCGATCGAATATGTCTATATCAAAGGTATGCCTCGCAAGGAAGCTGCAAAAAAGATTGGTGTTAGCCCAATGACTGTTACTCGTCACCTGCAACGCGGTGTTAAACAGTTGTCTTTGATGTTGGAATCCGATCGGAATGTAGCTGTTTAGGGTGAAGAAGAACTCTTGGCAAAAGATTCCTTCAACCGGCCAAGAAACACCTGCAACATATCTAGCTCAGTTTGATTTAGTTGACCAAAACATCTTTGTAGATACGCCATATGAATCGGAAAGACCACCGCAAAAATCTTCTCCCCTGCGGGAGTGAGCTTTACAATCATCATTGGCTTGTCAGCGGGGCGATCACGGTAGATTAACAGGTCTTCTTCTAACGACTTAAGCACCTGGTACAGATCAGGTAAATTCAACAAAGTTTTTTCGCCAAGTTGCACCAAGCTCAGGCCAGAAGTATTTCCTAAAGTAGCAATCACATCAAACTGCTCGATCGATAAACCATATTTATTAACATCAGCAGAAACCCCTCGATAAAAAGCATCATAGGAGTTTACTAATTCACGCAACGCCCCAAAGGGTTTAATTGTCAGTGGAGATAAATGGTTAGTAGACATGAGAGGAGAAAAATAGACCAAGATTCTGGCAAGGAGTGGTAGAGTACCCAAACAAAATGAGGATCTTGTGAAGATTTAGATAATTTGAAGATATTTCATAAATTGATCAGAAAGTGGTTCTCGTTGGTTTCGACTTCGCTCAACCAACGAGAACCACTTTCTGGCAAACTCTAAACGCCAACGGCTTCTTTGGCTGCGTACATCACTTCTAGAGTAATTTCGGCCATCTCTCTTTCCCGAGCGAACTTCTCGGTATTGCGCTTGACTTTGCCACGCACAAAACCAGGGATTTTGTTTAGTTCACCTTGAGCTTCGCGGCTCCAAGATAAATCACCATCAGCCGAGATGCCCTTGGTAATTACTTCCTTGGTATCGTGACCGCCAAAGATCTCTAATAGATGATCTTCCATACCCAGAGTGAAGGAATTGTAAATGAGATCGACGATTTGGTTGCTGCCTTCGTAGCCCAAAAATGGCTTGTAGCCGATCGGGTAGTTTTGGATATGAATTGGTGCCGAAATAACACCGCAGGGAATATCTAGACGTTTGCCCACATGGCGTTCCATCTGGGTGCCGAAAATTGCCGATGGTTCGGATTTGGCGATCGCATCACCCACTACAGCATGGTCTTCGGTCACGATAATTTCGTCACAGAAGTCTTTAACTTCTGCCCGGAACCATTCTTCATCGTGTTTACAGAAAGTACCAGCCCAGACTACATGGATGCCCATTTCTCTGGTCAAAATTTTAGTAATGGCGGCAGCGTGGGTGGCATCACCATAGACCACGGCCTTCTTGCCAGTGAGATTTTGACAGTCGATCGAGCGCGAGAACCAGGCTGCTTGGGAAACATGCAGAGTCTGATTTTCGATATACGACTCATAATTTACATCGGCACCCTGAGCCACCAAGATTTTTTGGATAGCGCGAATGCACTTAGCTGTTTCCACAATCCCCATTGGTACGATGTCTACATAGGGCATTTGGAATTCAGATTCTAGAAACTGAGCGGTTCCGGGGCCTAATTCCCGATATGGCACCAAGTTAAACCAGGCTTGGGGTAGATTCTTGAGTTCTGTTACCGAAGCTTTATCGGGCAAAATAGCGTTGATCGTAATACCCAAATCGGCCATTAACCGCTTTAGCTCGGTGCAGTCATGGTGATTATGAAAAGCCAAAGTGGAGATACCAATGATATTCACCGAAGGCTTTTCGGTTTTGGTCAGACCCAAGTTACCCTGCTTACGGGCTTTGGCGATATAGAACTGGACGATCTGTTGCAGAGTTCGATCGGCTGCCTGAAGCTCATTAAACCGATAGTGGTTCACATCAGCCAAAATCACATCACAAACAGTATCCATCGCCGCCCGCTCTACAAAGTTAGCGAGGTCTTCTTGCAGAATGCTAGAGGTACAGGTGGGAGTAAGGACGACTAGATCAGGATGTTCTTCACCGTCTTTGCGAGTGATATTGTCCACCACTTTTTCTTGAGAGCCACGGGAGAGCACATGTCGATCGACCACGCTGGTAGTCACAGGAGTAAAGTCCC
>JAYSRP010000309.1:0-2331 GCA_043721015.1 Synechococcales cyanobacterium
GTGATTGACACTCATGCAGGCATGGAAATTGGGGTAGCAGCAACTAAGACTTTTATGGGTCAACTAATGGCCTTCTATTTCTTGTCGCTAGAGATGGCCTATCGGCGCAAAACTATCACTAATCAACGAATGCAGGAATTGATTGATGGCCTGAAGAAGCTGCCTTCGCAAATTGAAATTATTTTGGAATCCCAAGAAAAATACATCGAAGAGCTTTCTCATAGTTTCTTAGATACTCAGGATGTCATCTTTTTAGGACGGGGCATTAATTTCCCGATCGCCCTAGAAGGCGCTTTAAAGCTCAAAGAAATCAGCTATATTCACGCCGAGGGCTATCCTTCTGGCGAAATGAAGCATGGCCCGATCGCTTTATTAGATGCCAGAGTGCCGGTAGTTGCAGTAGCTGTGCCTGGAACTGTCTACGAAAAAGCAATTTCTAATGCTCAAGAAGCCAAAGCCCGCGATTCGCATCTCTACGGCGTAGTGTCTGCCGAAGACAAAGATGCCGCCGAAATCTTCGATAAGGTATTGCCGATCCCTCATGTAGATGAACTGTTGTCACCAGTACTAACAGTGATTCCGATGCAGTTAATGTCTTACCACATTGCCGCCATGCGCGGCTTGGATGTGGATCAGCCTCGTAACCTAGCCAAGTCGGTGACGGTTGAGTAGTTATTTTGAGCAGGCAAACACAGTTTAAACAAGCTACCTTTCCCGATCTCAGAATTAACGGTAATTGTGCCAGCATGTGTGGTGACAATTCGTTGCACCAAATGTAGTCCCAAACCGCTGCCCGCTCGTCGATGGTCGCCAGTCCGAAACCTCTGGAAAATCACGGCTTGCTCTTCGGCAGATATCCCCATGCCAGTATCTTGAATTTCGATCGATATCCAGCCATTAACAGCCACTGTTTCATCCACAGCAGCCGGGAAAAAGCCTAAGCTGAGTTCAATGCTACCAACATCAGTAAACTTCAGGGCATTACCAACCAAGTTAGCAATCATCCGCCGTAGTTCTTGATAATCACCCAGTATTTTGTATGATTCAGGATGAGCTAGACTGCTCAGAGCTTTGAGGCTAATTGATTTGTGCTGTGCTAGGGGCTGAAGCTCCGCCACAACATCTTGGATAATTTCCCACATGATGCAGGTAGTCAGGGTGAGAGCTTTGGTGCCAGATTCATAGCAATGTACTTCTAAAAGGGTATTGACTAAATCCAATAAATTTTGGTTGCTGCGATCCATCGCATTTAGGGCATCGTGCATTTCAGGAGACAATGTACCAAAAGATTCTTTTTGAAATAGGTCGAACATCAAATTCGCTCCTACCAGGGGAGTGCGCAGATCATGGGTAAGATGGGCAATAAAGTCTTTTTGTTGGAGAGCTTGTGTTTCGATCTGGGTGCGCTGTTCTGCTAAGTCGCGGTTTTGTTGCATCAGCAACTCATTACTTTGCTGGAGCTGCTGATTATATTCCAGTATTTGACGTTCTGCTCGATCGATGCGAATAGCATTGCGCAAAATTTGGGCGAGGGTCATCGCCGAAATTTGGGATTTAGCCAAATAATCTGTGGCACCAGCTTTCATCAAATCTACCGCGATTTTTTCGTCGCCTTGCCCAGTCAAAACAACCAGCGGATGTTTAATATTCAGACGGCGAGCAGTTTGTACCAAATCCAGGCCGCTCTGGTCAGGAAGTCCATAGTCCAAAAAAGTGCAGTCAAATAAATTGGTTTCGAGGAGGGTGATTGCTTGAGCATAGGTAGTTGCTTCGGTGAGCACCAAAGATAAACCAGACTGCATCAAAGCTCGTCGTACCGCCATGCGATCGACTTCATCATCATCGACAATTAATATGTGGAGAGTTTCTTTCATGTGATTTGCTCCATTTAAGGCTATGCCATCTCGCACAAAGTCCAATATTTATTTAATGTAATCATTAAATCCACAAAAATGCTGAAGGTAACTGGCTTAAGGATATAGCCAGCTACATTGAGGTTGTAGGCGTGGATGCGATCTTGTTCTTCGTTAGAAGTGGTTAGCACTACCACCGGAATCTGCCGAATTGTGGGATCTGCCCGGAGCTCTTGTAAAAACTCTAATCCATTCATTTTAGGCATATTTAAGTCCAATAAAATGAGTCGTCGATCGCAGGGAATTAAAGATGGTTGTCCTGGTTGTCCTCTGAGCATTGCCAAAGCCTCTAACCCGTTGCCAGCAATATACAGTGGGTTAGTGATGTTGCCTTTTTTGAAGGCGCGTTGGACAGTCATCACATCCACTTCATCATCTTCTACTAATAAAATATTTAACATGAGATTTTCCATTATTC
>JAYSRP010000310.1:0-2324 GCA_043721015.1 Synechococcales cyanobacterium
TTTGCAAGATTTTAAAAAATACTGGATCTCCCTCAATACAAAGAATCGGGCAAGACACCTTATTTCTAATAATAAAAACTGAGTCGCCGATATTAGCCCCAATATCAATGATTTTTAAATCTGGGTATTTAGTATGTATACAGCCAGCCAATCTAGCTAAACTGTTGGCGTAGTCTGGATAATATTGTAGGACTAATGGCAAGGCATGAGAAAGTGGCAGCTTAAGCTGATGTCCTTTGATTGGATAAATAATCAAGGGATCATAAACGCTAGATATTTTTTTAATTATCCGGAAAGATATTTGAGCTAAAAGCTTAGTGAATATTTTTTTACTATTAAGTCCAGAAATTGTTTTTTTGTATATTGAATCTAACATCGCTTTTTGACTCAACTATTTATTTTGTTTGGGCGATCAGTTGAGTTAGTAATTAGGCAATACATCCATGACTTGGGCAAGCGTCGGAAGTTTCTGATCTTTATCAGAAAGCAATGGATCCGCGATCGGCCATTTAACTCCCACTTCAGCATCATTCCAAATTAAGCCTACTTCGTCGCCGGGATGATAAAAATCGGTGCATTTATATAAAAATTCAGCACAGTCACCTAATACGCAGAAGCCGTGAGCGAAGTTTTCGGGTACATACATCTGGCGACGGTTTGCGGCAGATAGAATTTCACCGTGCCATTGACCAAAGGTAGGGGAGTTTTTGCGCAGGTCTACAGCCACATCAAAAACTTCGCCTTTGGTGACGCGCACTAGTTTACCTTGAGGGTGAGCTAATTGAAAGTGCAAGCCGCGTAGAACTTTGGCGATCGAGTAAGATTGATTATCTTGCACAAAAGGTTTGGGCACTCCAGCTTCTCGGTATTGTTTTTCTTGGTAGGTTTGTTGAAAATGTCCCCGATCGTCTGAGAAAACCGGTGGTTCAAAGACAATGACTTCAGGAATAGCAGTGGTGATAACTTTCATTGGTTTCTAAACTCGAACGGTTCGTTGGCGATTTGGATTAAGTATTGGCCATAGGAATTTTTAGCCATGGTTTGGCCGATCGCCATAGTTTCTGCGCTGCTAATGTAGCCCATGCGGTAGGCTACTTCTTCGATACAGGCGATTTTTAAGCCTTGGCGCTGCTCGATGGTTTCGACAAAAGTTGCGGCTTGCAGTAGGCTTTGGTGGGTGCCGGTATCTAGCCAAGCTACGCCGCGACTGAGGCGTTCGACTTGGAGCTGACCGCGTTCTAAGTAGATCTGATTGACAGTGGTGATTTCTAGTTCACCGCGAGCCGAGGGCTGAATACTGTGAGCAATGTCCACTACTTGGTTATCGTAGAAATAGAGTCCGGTGACTGCGTAGTTGGATTTTGGTTTGGTGGGCTTTTCTTCGATCGATATCGCATTACCATTTTTATCGAATTCCACCACACCATAGCGTTCGGGGTCGCGGACATAGTAGCCAAACACCGTGGCTCCCCGCTGGCTGACGGCGGCACGCTGTACCCGAGTACTGAGGTAGTCGCCATAGAAAATGTTGTCACCCAAAATCAGCGCCACTGCATCAGAGCCAATAAAATCTTTGCCAATAATAAAAGCCTGGGCGAGTCCATCGGGGCTGGGCTGTTCGGCATATTTGATGTCTATGCCAATATGGTTGCCGTCGCCTAAAAGCTGTTCAAATAACGGTCGATCGTGGGGAGTGGTGATAATTAGCACTTCCCGAATTCCTGCCAACATCAGGGTCGAAAGCGGATAGTAAATCATCGGCTTATCATAGACCGGCATAAGCTGCTTAGAAATCGCTTTGGTGACTGGGTATAACCTGGTGCCTGAGCCGCCCGCTAGGATAATGCCCTTCATACTGCTACTCCTAAACGCTGCTGTTGGTATTTATCGGCGGTGACGGTGTCGCACCATTTACTGTTGTCCAAATACCATTGAACGGTTTGGCGGAGGCCAGAGCTGATGTTTTCTTGGGGTTGCCAACCTAGTTCGGTGCTGAGTTTGGTGCAGTCGATCGCATATCGGCGATCGTGCCCAGGTCGGTCTTGGACAAAAGTAATTAATTTTTCGTGGGGGCAGTTGGGTGACGTGGGTAGCAATTCATCTAAGATGCTGCAAAGCTGTTTGACTAGCCACAGGTTGTTGCGCTCGGCATTGCCACCCACGTTGTAGGTTTCACCTGGTCGGCCTCGCTCTAGCACGCAGTCGATCGCCCGGCAGTGGTCGGCCACAAATAGCCAGTCTCTCACGTTTTGGCCATCGCCGTAAATTGGTAGGGGTTTGCCGTTAAGGGCATTCAAAATAGTCAGAGGAATGAGTTTTTCGGG
>JAYSRP010000311.1:0-26187 GCA_043721015.1 Synechococcales cyanobacterium
TGAGTTGGTCGCCGACTGAGTTGATAGGCAAGAAACCCCGTCACTGGCGGAATAAATGAGCCAAAAATAGCGTTAAACCAACGATAGCTAAAGGTGGTACGCTCTGAACCAGTCAAGCTGTTTACCGTATCATGGCCGATCGGCAGCTTATCGCCCAACCAAATGCCGATCGCAATAATATATTGACTGAGAGGCGGATGGGCATTAAAGAAGGGGGTATTGGTCAGGTAATTATTAGCAAATTTGGCGTAATAGACTTCATCAAACACAAAAGAGTTAAAGCGACCTAGCCCCCAAAAACGCAGACCGATCGACATAGCAAAAATTGCCACCATTGCCCACCAGTAAGCGGGCATAGTGTTCAAAAAAGATTTGGGAGTGTTATCAGACATAGGCAATTGGCGGCTGTTGCTAGCGGTTCTTTCTTAGCTTCGCACGAAATGCTGCTGCTCATCGGTTAGTTTCGGCAGTCCTGGTAATTAAAAGTCACCTTCGGCTACTTGGAATACCGTTAAACCTAACCCTCGCCACATTTGCACCACCTGTTTGCGATCATCTAACACAAATTTGATATTGTATTTGTTCAAGATATGGCGATCGAATAACTCTTGTTTGATGATCGAATCTTTGCGCTGATCACCGGTTGCCCGCATAAAAATATCGGTGGCTTCCACACCATACTGCGCCAGCCATTTCTCGGTTTGGGGGCGACAGTCAGCGGTGCGCCCAGACATAATGATTACTTTCACCGATTTTTGCCAGAGCAACACGGTATCTAAAACGGGCTGGTTGGCTGGGTCTCGATCGCAAGTAGAAGCATCGTAAGGACTACGTCCATTTAATAGCGACAAGGTGCCATCCATATCTACAATAATCGCATCGGGCAAAGCTGCATCATAGAATGGCGCAGGTGTGGGTACTTCTACATATTTGCGATACATCTCCAAAATCACGCCTTTACCGACCGATTTAGGCCGCAACAAATCGCGGCGAATACATTCTTCTGTCGAAACTTGCAGAAAGCTATCATTTATCTCGACAACAGCTAAACCTTTAACTAGCTCCCGGATATGATCAATGTGCTTACCAAAGTTGGTATCATCTACAATCACATGCTTGCCGTCTTCCAAAGCCATCAGAATAATCTGATCGCGTAGTTTTAAAACAAATCTCTCGTTGCCGCCGCTCCAGCGAGAAGCATGAGCCATCTCCCGCAGAGAATCCTTGTTACTGCGTACCCATTGCCCTGGTTCTTTCAGTAGTAATTCGTTGGCAAATGTCGATTTACCAGAGGCCGGTAAGCCCACTAACACTAAAACTCTTTTCATCGTAATAACTGCATATTCTGCAATTGATTATAACGTTTTAGCCCAACAATACTTTTGTTAAACTTAATTCAGTCAAAACTGGTGTTTGCTTTAGCTCATATTTCAGCAGCTTGAGCTAGTATGATTGACGAAGCCGGAGGATCTTCCTGCATATATTTAGTGAATTCACGGAGAATCGATCGTGGCCAAAAAACTGAACAGCCCACCCCCAGAAACCAAGAAGCAAAAGCACGACCCGAATGCCCTGTATGCTCTAGACGTTTTTATTATCGATGCCCCCATCACCGAAGCCTTTGCTATCGCCAACCCCATTATGTCTCGCCGGATCGAGATTCAGGGCAGCAATACTCTGCAAGAACTACATAAAATTATCTTTAAAGCCTTCGATCGATCCGATGAGCACATGTATGAATTTCAGCTCGGCGGCAGCGAACCGGGCGACCCCAAGGCTCGTCGCTACACTCTTAAGTCTGCCAGCGGCAAAAAAGCCGGTGAAGTCTCCACCACAACCATTGCTGATTTAGGACTATCGATCGACGAACACTTCGCCTATCTCTTCGATTTCGGCGACGAATGGTGGCACCAAATCGACGTAATGACCATCAGTGACCCAAATCCCAAAGGAAAATACCCCAAAATCACCCAACGAGAAGGAGCCAGCCCACCCCAATACGCCGACATGGACAACGAAAACGACGATTAAAAAAACCAAAATCACCACCGTAGGGGCGGGTTTATCTATCAACAAAGCGCGTCAGCGATCGATCAAAAATAAAAACCCGCCCTTCGTTGACCCCATCAAATCCCCCGAAACTAAATCCCCAGGAATAACTACAAACCCAAATCAGTATAATCCAACCCCATCAACTCCTCCAACTTCTGCACCGTAGTATTCTGCAAACACTCCCGCACCGTCTTCACCTTCCCAGACCGCAAAGAAAACAACATCCCAGAATAAGGCAGATCCTTAATTGCCAGCGCAAAATCCTTCTGCACCTCGATCGAACTATACCTAACCCCCGCCGCCTCAATCTCCGCCACCAGCTCTAAATACCGCACCTTCATAGTCTGATATAGCTCCGTCCATTCCGGGAAATAAGTCAAAAACTCTTCTCCCTCATTGGCCGTGAGAATCTGCAACATCCGCCGCGCAGAAAAACCCTCCCGCAAATGGGCGATCGCTACATACTGAGGCGATTTAATTTTCACCCGATTAAAAGCTCGATCGCAGACAATATAACCCTCCGACTCCATCGGGTTCAAGTCCTTAGCAGCCTCGATCACCGTTGTCCAATCAGTCAACGGATATGTTTTCACCAACTCCCAACCATGGCGCTCTGTCCAAACTTGGGGATCAGCCTCTTGGCGACTAGGCACATGTCGTACCCCATGCAAAATAAGCTGATTCAGCTTGGGTTGCACCACAACACGGTTATATTTAGTAACCAACTCAAACATAAAACAGTGTTCGGTATCTGCGGGTAATTGATACCCCAGCTCTTGCCAGACCCGCCAAAATAAATCGGCAAAACTGAAGCCAAACCCACTTACCTCCCCCGCTGCATCGGGAGTACCGCTAGATTGGACTCTCCATGCACCATCATAGAAATACAAGGTCATCAAGGAGCCATCAAGTTTTTCATAGACCTTCGCACTGCTCCAATCGATCGCCGCACTATAAAACACCTCCCCATTTCCTTCCCCATAGTTAAAAAACTTGTCGTAGGGATACGAGACAATTTCCCAGTTGTTTGATCGATCCAGCACAATTCCCCGACATTGCTGCACGATCTTTTCGCCCATCGGTGAATCGATCTGAGAATATTTCAAAGAAATTAAATGAGGATATTGTTTATGTATTACCGATTTAATGCTGTAATCTGCAATTAACTTCTCTAATCCATTCTCACGCAAATATTGCTGTAGTTCCATTATCTCTTGTACCCATGCTGGCAAAGTGCTATTCAGAAATTTCGTTAGATGGTTAAGATTTCTATAGTCTTTCCCAAAATCTCTCAAACAATTATAGCCACTCTTTGATGGTGTTGTAACTGATTTCGGGAGTGGTCGATCTGGTGATAAGAGTTATCGGTTTTAAAATCCTTGGTCTCTGTAACGTCGCTGACATATTATAGGAAAGTTGCTGTCGGTTTCTTTCCAATGACCAAATCGCCCATTCTCGAAGTCAAAAATGTCCATGCTGGCTATATCAAAGACGTAGATATTTTGCAGGGCATTAATTTCCGGGTCGATCGCGGTGAATTGGTGGTGGTTATTGGCCCTAATGGAGCGGGTAAATCTACGCTGGCGAAGACCATCTGTGGCTTGCTGACTCCCCATACTGGTTCGATCACTTTTAATGATCAGAGTATTGCTGGCCTATCGCCAGATAAAATTGTGGGTCAGGGGCTGTGCTATGTGCCGCAGATCTCCAATGTGTTTAAATCTTTGTCAGTAGAAGAAAATTTAGAGATGGGAGCTTTTACTCGCAACGTCGATCTTAAACCCTTGAAGCAGCAGATTTTTACCATGTTTCCTCGGTTAGCCGAGCGGCGCAAGCAGTCGGCTGGTACTCTTTCGGGTGGTGAGCGCCAAATGCTGGCCATGGGCAAGGCGCTGATGTTGGAACCAGCCATGATGTTGTTGGATGAACCTTCGGCGGCGTTGTCGCCTTTGCTGGTGAGTAACGTGTTTGAGCAGATTAAGGCGATCAATAGTAACGGGACTTCGATCGTGCTGGTAGAGCAGAATGCTAAAAAGGCGCTGGCAATCGCCGATCGAGGTTATGTCTTAGATACTGGCAAAGATAAATACGAGGGCACCGGGGAAGCCTTGCTCAATGATCCCAAGATTGGTGAATTATATTTGGGAGTCAGTGGTCATTAAGCAAAAAAGGGAAGCGACTGCTTCCCTTTTTTGTCTAGGCTATTTCAGCTTTCCGGCGTTTTCTTATGACCATGGAAACGAATACCTAGAAATAAATCATAGATAAAGTTCAGCATGTCTTTGCCTTGCAATAGTCCCAGAGACTGATGACAGCCTTTTTCATCTAGCAGCGGCTGCATATAGCGGTAAGCCTTTTGGTACTTATACCAAGGAATCGAAGGCCAGAGGTGATGAACTAAATGATAATTTTGACCAAAAATCAAGATGTTGATGATCGGGCTAGGATACACCCGAGCATTTTTCCAGCGGCTGCGTTCTTCAAAAGGCCGATGAGGCAAATAGTCAAAAAACAGACCTAAGGCGATTCCCACCACCAAAGCTGGGGAAAACCAGTAATTTAGAATATAGCCAATGAAATCGTAATGGATGGCCAGTAAAATTATCACAGCCACAAACATCCGGCTGAGGAACCATTCTAGTAACTCATAATTTTTCCAGAGACGACGCTGAAAAAAGTAGATCTCATGATAGAAAAATCTCGCTGCGATCATCCACAGTGGACCACCTGTCGAAACAAAGTGATCAGGATCGTTCTCAGGATCGTTGACATTGGCATGATGCTGAATATGCACTCGCGTAAACACCGGGAACGCAAAACCTAGCATCAGAGCACTGCCATGCCCCATTACCGAGTTCATTATTTTGTCTGGGTGAGCGGCATTGTGGGAAGCATCGTGAATCACGGTACCAGCCATATGTAGCGCCAAAACGTTCAAAAAGAAACAGATCCAACCCGGCAGATCGAACTGCCAATAACCAATGGTAGATAAAAATACTAATGCCAGCGCGCCGAAAAACATGAACACGTTGGTATTTAAGCTATCTGGTGGCCCCACAAATTCTTTGGGTATAGTTAGCCGCTGTGTGGCCTCCGACATCCTGAATCGTCTCCTCAAAATTAAAAATCTTATTTTCCCGTAGTATACGTTAAATAAGACAGACTATAAAGCTTTGTTAAGCCATTCCACCGACCAGAGCCTGAATCAGTACATTTTTCAGAAACTTTTTTTAGGGAATCTAGTCTTGCTGAATATAATGCAGAATCAATTGTTCCCTGCATATAGTCACAGCTTATCTTATCGATTAATTCCACTTATCTATTTCATCGGGGCTTTCGTTGTATGAATAATTCAATAACTTTACTCAGCTTGTCTCTCGCGCTAGTCTTGAGCGCCAATGCTGCCTGGGGAGAATCTAGAATAGAGAGAGACAACCGCAGTAGCCCCCAAACAGCCCAACAAAGCCGCCCCGGCGCACCTCAAACCAATTCTCAAAGAACCACGGTGACTGGTGATGGAAACTCTAACACCAGAACTCAAACCAATACCCAAAGTGGCGGCAGCACCCAAACTAATGGTCAAACTAGTCAAACCGTGGTGACTAATGGCACAGCCCGCTTTGCCTGTGAAAATGTCAATGGCCAGCTAACGGTCATATACCATCCTCAATCTCGCCAAAACGAAGCTTATGCTTGGGCCGTGCCCGGTGATATGGGTGCGGCCTGGAATTCGCAACGTCGCTGCGGTGAAATAGCCAGAAGGCTAGAGTCTTATCGCTCTGATGGACTGCAAGAACTGCGTACTGGTATTCAAAATCAGCAAAACGTGGTCTGTGTCACCACCGAAAAAGATCAATCTTGCCGGATTGTCTTCACCGTGCCTTCTCAACAAGACCCAATCATCACCAGAGACCGGGTATTTCGCAACTTGACCTTGGCGGACAGTGGCCAACAAACTGCTGGAGTCAATACTTTCGCTGATATTGGCGGTGACTTCATTGGTGGTTTGTTTGGTAGCGGTGGCAATTCTAATTACAAGCCTCGCTCCAGCGGATTGGATCTCCGTCCATATCTATCGGTTCAAGATGGTGGCACCGGCAACCGAATTGGTAACCCCGTGCCGGTACCGGCGCAATATCGTCTGAATCCCGATAGCTTCCGTTAATTTTGAGCCAGCCCGATCAATCCATCAAATATCGACCAGAAGCAAAGCCCCTCAGATTTCTGAGGGGCTTTGCCTTTAGAGATGGGTAATCCGAGATTCGAACTCGGAACCAATTGATTAAGAGTCAACTGCTCTACCGTTGAGCTAATCACCCGCCGAATGACAATGGTAGCAAAAGATCAGCCTTTCGCCAAGTTATTGCTGAGAAACTCAGTAAGACACCGAATATACTGGCGGAGATGCTAGGAATAAATACTCAATTCGATCAATAAAAAAATTTTGTATTGATGATGCAGGACAAAAGTAGAAGTAGGGTGCTATAATTTTCGAGTTAAGAGTATGTATCGGTTAAATTGTTTGTTTCTAGTATCGACGAGTTTTTTACGTTCTGCATTGGCAGCCTTCTCTCCGAAATCCCACTCTATACACCATTCTGATTTTGGAGAAAATATATGTCAATCTATGTAGGCAATCTATCCTATGAGGTCAAGGACGATGACCTTAGCGCAGTATTCGCTGAATACGGCACTGTTAAGCGTGTCCAGCTACCTACTGACCGGGAGACTGGTCGGATGCGCGGCTTTGGCTTTGTGGAAATGAGCACTGACGCTGAGGAAGACGCTGCTATCACTGCTCTTGACGGAGCAGAGTGGATGGGACGCGACCTTAAGGTCAATAAGGCCAAGCCTCGTGAAGACAGAGGCGGCGGCGGCGGTGATCGTCGTGGCGGTGGCGGCGGTGGTTACAACCGTAACTACTAAGAACTTTTTTGCTCTGAAGTAACTTTAGAGCAAAAACCTGTTCAAAAGCATTTTAGTGACTGATATATCTAGAAGAAGCGTTTTTTTAGTTTATTTGTCTGATTAAGCTCAAGTATTTATACTTGGGCTTTTTCATGTTGAGCTAATTATTCCAAAATTGCCTTTCGCACCACAATAACAGTGCAATCAGAACCGTTGCTGGATCGTTGGGCAATCTGCAACAACCGTACCAATGAAACCTGTCAAATCGATTGCCAAATGTTAAAGTATGTATAGCCCATAATTTCAATGGGTCTTTAAAGTGTGAGGTTTCAATCGTGTTTAAGCAATCTGTTACATTAGGTTTACTGGTATTGTCTTTAGGTGGTTTGGCGAGCTGCAAAGGTGGTAAGCCAGAAGATAAACCCAAGGCCGCCATTACTGCCGGTGCAAACAATGGTAAACTAGCTGCTGGTGCGGTACCGATCGGTACCAAGATCGATACTGATTTGCAGCAAGAAATTTCTAGCGGCAAAAACAAAAAGAATGATAAATTTACTATTAAAATCCAGAACGGCTCAGTTAGCAAGTATCCTGCCCTGAAAGATGCGGTCATTGAAGGACATTTGGAGTCTGTGAACAAGGCAGCCAAGGGGAAGAAAGCCCAGTTGGACTTGGTATTTGACGATGTCAAGCTAAAGAGCGGTGAACTGATACCGATCGAGGCAGAATTGGTCAATACTCAAATAGAAAGTAAGACTAAAGGACAGTTTCTGAAGAATGCCGGGATTATTCTCGGTGGCACTGTGGCCGGTCATTTTGTTGGAGATAAGGCCAATTTCAAGCACGGCAAAATGGCTGGCGCTGCCGCTGCTACTGCCTTTGTTTTATCTAGCCCCGGTGGTGAAGTGGTGTTGAAGAAAGGCACCGATATCCAGCTCAAGCTCAAGGCCAATCTTGATCCAAACTAAGTTAATTAACACTGAATTAATTCGTCCTAGGCGGCTTGACATAATCGGTGTTGATTGATCGACCAGGTAGACTGCAAGACATCTGCTATCTACCTGGTCTTAATTTCCGTTATTCTCGATACCCACGATTACGCTTCATTATAGTTATCAACAAGAGTATCTTAATTAAATGTCAGATGTGATTAAAAAGTCGGATTTTGTGATTACTCCTCACATGAAGAGTAACGACTGGCGGGCAACTTATCAAATACTCAATACTATTATACCCTATTGCTTATTGTGGTTTTTGGCAGTGAAAGCTGCACCAATTTCTCTTTGGTTGCTGCTACCAATTATGGTTTTAATCACTCTTTTTTCGGTTCGTTGTTTTTCTTTGATGCACGATTGTGGGCATTATTCGCTCTTTACTTCCAAAAAAGTCAATCGAGTAGTGGGGTTTATTTTAGGGGCAATTAATGCCATTCCTCAATATCCTTGGTCACGAGGACATGCTTATCACCATAAGACCAATGGTGACTGGGAGCGCTATCGAGGACCATCAGGGTTAGTTTCGACTGAAGAATTTGCCCAGCTTAGCCCCGCTGCTCAAAAGCGCTATGAATTGCTGCGACAGCCTTGGATGATTATTCCTGGTGGTTTTTTCTATCTGGCAATTAAGCCCAGAATGCAGTTGGTATTGGGGATTTATGGTTTAATTCTTCATGCCTTTGCTTGCTGGAAGAAAAAATCGGGATTGAGTCTGTCCGAAATTTTCTCTTCTTATGAATCAAGAAATTGGTATACAACGGCTGAGTTCTGGGATTTACTCCTAAATAATATCTGTGTGATTGGCGCTTGGATTGCTCTCAGCAATTGGTTGGGTGCGGGGTTCTTTCTAGGAATTTATTCAGTCACTCTGACTCTTTCGGCAGCGATTTTTATTTGTGTATTTTTTGTTCAGCACAATTTTGAGGGTTCTTATGCTCACAAAACCGAGGGTTGGGACTATTTGTTGGGAGCGATCGAAGGCAGCAGTTACTTAAAGCTACCTGCAATATTCAATTGGTTCTCAGCAGATATTGGCTATCACAATATTCATCATCTTTCTGAGCGGATTCCTAATTACAATTTGGCAGCCTGTCATCAAGAAAATGCTCACCTGTTGGCCAAAGCCAAAGTGTTGCATCTAGCAGATATCCCAGATTGTTTTGGTTTTTTGTTGTGGGATGCAGCTTCAGATAGTTTGGTATCGATCGGGTCATTCCGTCAGGGTGCTTTGGCCAAAAATCTTACTAAGATGCCTACTTTAGTCAGTGTTGCTGACTAAAACCCGTAAATAGCTTATCTGTTTATTGGTCATCATTAGCAATATGATAAATAGTTTAGTAGTTCCATCGATTCCGACTCAATTGACGATAAAACACTCGACGCAGGCTCATGAGCAAAGCAGAAAAATTTAATTACACCTCCCCCAGCGGCTTCGACATTGAATTTTTGCCCGGAGAAAAGCGCCTAGAACAGCACTTCCTTGATACCATGCGCCGGGTCTTTGAGCTATATGGCTTCACCCCGATCGAAACCCCCGCAGTGGAACGCCTCGAAGTTTTACAAGCCAAAGGTCAACAGGGCGACAACATCATCTATGGCATTTCGCCCCTCGTGGCCAACGCCGAAACTGGCGAAGCCGACAGAGCACTCAAGTTTGACCAAACCGTACCCCTGGCCGCCTATATTGCCCGCCACCTCAACGATCTCATTTTCCCCTTTGCCCGCTATCAAATGGACATGGTTTTCCGGGGAGAACGGGCTAAAGCTGGACGCTATCGCCAGTTCCGCCAGTGTGACATCGATATTGTGGGGCGTGGCAAACTCGACTTGCTTTATGATGCTCAAATGCCCGCAATTATTGCCGAAATCTTTACCCAGCTCAATATCGGCAAATTTCAGATCAGAATTAACAATCGCAAAATTCTTACCGGCTTCTTTACCGCTGTAGGCATTGCCCCTGCCCTAGCCAAAACCTGCATCAATATTGTTGATGAACTAGATAAAATTGGTGTAGCCAAAGTGCAGGCCGAACTAGAAAAAATTGGAGCCACTGCCAACCAAGCCCAACAAATCATTGATTTCACCCAGATCCAAGGCAGCCCTGACGAAATTCTGGCCAAGTTACAGCGGATGTTTGCAGAAGCCAGCGAATTCCAAACCGGTGTAGCTGAGCTAACGGCAGTAATTGCTGGAGTCCGATCGTTAGGAGTCGTCGAAAACAATTTTTGCATTGACCTGTCGATCGCCAGAGGACTCGGCTACTACACCGGCACCGTCTATGAAACCACCCTGTTGGGCTATGAAAGCTTAGGCAGTATTTGCTCTGGTGGTCGCTATGCCGAACTAGTGGGTTTATTTGCCGGAGAAGAGATGCCAGGAGTCGGCATCTCGATCGGTCTCACTCGTCTCATTAAAAACCTGCTGAAAGAAAAAATTGTCACCGCCCTGCCTCAATCTCCAGCTCAGGTAATGGTGTTGAACCTCGATAACCAACTGATGCTCAGCTACCTCAACCTTGCCCAACAACTCCGCCAAGCAGGCATCGCCACCATCAACAACTTTGAAACCAGCAAAATGGGCGACCAACTCAAAAAAGCCGAAAAGCTCGGCATTGAGATTGCCATTATTCAAGGATCGATCGAACAAGCCGAAAACCGCTGCCAAATTAAGGTTCTAGCCACTCGCCAACAGCAAGATGTCCTTATAACCGAACTAGCAGCAACAGTTAAGGGCCTATTGGGTAAAGTAAATTAACTACTGTTCAGTGGGCAATTGTCCACTGTCAACTCAACCGCCTGCATCAACATGTTCAACGTCTTCGCCCCAATTCTGATTGCTCAAGCTACCCCAGAGATAGAACCACTAGTAACCCCGGAGCCACCACCGTCACAGTATATTATTCAAAAACAACCTGTGCGATCGCTCCCCGGCAAGCTAGATAAAATCCCGGTATTTAATAGCAACAGTCCAGAAGTAGTTAAAAATCCTGGGATCTTACTCTCTACTTTTTCTCCTCAAGGCAAAAGTAATAGCAATTCCCATTTAAACTACACTTTCAATGGGCGCTTTGATATTTTTACTCACCACATTGCCCGCCCACCAGCCGATCCAGTCATTGCTAAACGTCAAATGAACCTGGGGATCATCGCCTACAATCCCGGCAAAAAACCAGTAAAAATAGAAATTCTTCAGTCATTAAGCTACACCAGCAAAGATGATGCCCCTTTTCGGGAACTGCCATCTTACGCCGATAATGCCAACGGTGAGGTCTATTCTGGCCCTGGCTCCCGTCTTGCCACCGATATTCTGCGCGGTGTCAGCGAGCCACCTACGAGTATCACTCTTGCTCCTGGCCAAACCCAGGTGATTTTCAACCAACCAATTCCTACCGGCAGTGCCCGATCGGGCTTAATGAAGCTGCGCAGCAATGGCGGCGTGCAAATTGCTAGCATCGCCCTGTTAGATAACATTGAAATCCTGCCCGTAGTCCCTGAAATCCTCGCGCCTTTCGATATCCCCAGACCACCACCAGCACCGGTTCTTAAATCTCCCCAAGCAGCCGATTGGCTCACGGCTTTAAATAGCGCGCCCTTGGCCACCCCCCGTGACGAAGCCCCCAGCCCGCCCGGTCGCTATGGCGCTTTAGTATATGGGCGAGTAGCAGGGGTATCTTTGGGCACCCATTGGGAAGCATCACTTACCGACAAACTAGGAGATACTAGTTTAACTATTCCCGATCGAGACAAAGCATTCTCTTACATCCTCAATGGATTATCTGGAGGCACTTTGGGCACTGGCCAAATTCAGACGGCACAGTTGTCGGTGCGCTATCCAGATACGGCTTTGGAAGCTCATGGCAACTATACTACCTATTATCGTTTAACTATGCCTTTGGCCAATAAAACTGGTGCTGATCAGGCTGTAGTGATTAAATTGCAAACGCCGCTCAAAGATGACCTGAATTCTGACAAACTGCGTTTTAATGCCATTCCTAGCACCCAAGTGGCATTTCGGGGCACAATACGTATTACTTACCCCCAAGCTGATAGCGACGAACCAGCGGTGCGTCAAATCCATGTGGTGCAGCGCAAAGGTGAACAGGGCAAACCATTGGTAACAATTAATATTCCGGCAGGCACCCAGAAGCTGGTAGAAATTGATTTGGTTTATCCCCCAGATGCCACACCACCTCAGGTGTTTACTTTGGAATCTACCGATCCAGCAACAGCCCCAGCGGCACCATCTGAGCGACAGTTACCACTTGTCCCTGTTGAAATTCCATAAATTTAGTTAAGTAGTAGACTACAGCCACTATTCAAGTTTTCTACTACTTTTCGGGTAATTTGTATCGATCGACTATTTTCTTGGCAAACTCTGGTACATGAGCCGCTAGCTTTTGGGGATAGTTACGTTTGACGTATAGATAGTTACGAGTAAAGTGAGAGTCGATCGAGAACCGGGCATACTCCAAACCTTTGGGACCAATTTGTTTAATAGCCACACCTAAAATCTTCGCTACCCACATCGGCAAAGTCAGCGCTTTGTCGTAAGCAGCAATGCCCTGCTGCACGGCTTCTTGGCGTTTGCCTTGAGAACTAACCGGCTGGGTTTCTAATAAGCCTTGGACTAGATCAAGCATTTCTTGACCTCGATCGTTGCGCACTACAATCCACTGCCACCCAAACGGCGCACCCATATAGCCAACCACCAGATCGGCAAGAGAATTTACGTAATCGAAGCAGCTCAAACAAGAGGGCGCGAAGACATCTTTTAGTTCTTTGGTATTCAGACCAAAAAAGGGCACTAATTCTGTCGAGCCATCTTCGTGCTTAAAATGCACGTTGAAATCTTGCATAAACTCGTAGTAGACCACGGTGGAGGGCGATCGACTAGTAGTATCCAAAAACTTCTGCAAGCCAGCACGACTCACGTTATCGGTACAAGGAGTCCCCAGCACATAGAGTTTCTCGATGCCCAGCTCTTTTTCTACGGCACGTAAAGCTTGAATTTGACAGCCGACACCGATCACTAACAGCTTTTTCATGCCCGACTGGGCGACTTGTTCTAGCACTGACAAGTTCGGTGACAATGTGGGTTTATTGACTTTGGCTGCCAAGATTTCTTCCCGGTTGCGAGCAATAATTGGCTGGGGTTGAAATCGATCGTCTGGGCTGTTCTGGACACAGACCACGCCTTCCACCAAGCCTTTTTCTAACATTTCGATGGCGATCGTGCTAACAATGCCTGTCCATTGGGCACCGGGAATTGGCTCGATTTTACGGGCGGCCATCATGTCATTATGAACACCAAAGTACAGGTCATCTTCTTTGTCTAAGTCGCGGCTGCGCCCGTGGGTCTGAGTTTCTAACTCTGGAATTTGCTGGTTCAAAAAGGCGCAGGCTTCTTTGACGTAATGAATATAGTAGGTGTCACAGAGTCCACATTCGCTGCAAAGTTCCAGGGCAGGGCGGCGGCTGGTGGCTTTGAGTCCTTTGGATTTGTGGTGCTTGGGAGAGTTGGTCGCGGTCATGAGCTGTTTTGGTTTTGCCAGATTCGCTAATTCTACCAGGAAAGCTAAAGCCCATTCCATCGATCGAAATAAGCGTTTGGTATTATTGATTTAAGTAGTAAGCTACAGTTATCTTTCAACTTAATATTGATTCTTAACAAAATCTAAAGTGAAATTATTGTATGTTATACGAACCAATTGCTGGTAAGCTATATTTACTCTACCGCAAAATCGGTAAACTGTTCGCTTAGCATCCACTTGAGAATACCAAGAATTTTTTGGACTGGCATCACAGAATAAGTAGTCAGATCGACAGTAACACTATTACCTTCTAATTTAAGAAATTGCCAAAATTTACCGCTAGTCACACAGCCATAAATAACTGGAATAGATTGCTCTTGACTCTGATTATAAAGTTGTGCTGCCAGCATTTCAGCAACACATTGACCTAGTCCAGTCTCTAGATCTCCTCGTTTAGCTTCGACTAGCATTAACACTGGAGCATCGATAGTCAATCGATTATCAGATCTGCTAAATAAGAAATCACAAAAGCCGTTCAAACCTCTCTCCTTATCTACATTAAACTCTTCGCCAGAAAATACTTGTACTCGTTCGTTAGTAAGCCTTCTTGCTTCTAATAAAATCGGACTAACTAATATTTCAGATCTGGCCTTTTCAGTTCGAGCTGATTCGGCGATCGGCACCCAGCGATTGAGAACGCTCAGGATATCTGGTGCTGGTTCTGCTGGAGGTAAAGCCAAGCAGAAAGGGTGGTCGCTTAACTTTAACTTGAATTGATTCTTGACAGAATCTAACGTGAAATTATTGTATGCCATATTTAGTGAATCACCAGCAAACTACTTTGATTTTACGAGGGATTTCGATCGGAATGCCAGCAATTCAGATTAACCGAATCCGAATATTGGACTTACTATCAAGCTGAGATGATAAGCGATTGCGGAGTTGGTTGGCTAGCACCTCGGTGGTTCTGTATTCAAAAAATACTCATTGTTGCTCAAATCAACATATCATTAATGATATATATCTTACAACGGTTTGCCGAGCATATTGTCCAATTATGAGGACTAACAAAGGTAAGTTTCATTGGCTATGTGAATAGATACGACACTCTCATAATACAAAAGTATTATATCTTATCCAAATAAATTTAAAAATGACATAATCACTTGTACTAAAACTATGATTGCTGGTCGCTGTGCGATTTATTGCAGCCGAATCACGGCACACAATCCGTAAACAACACTGCCAACTTGGCTTTATTAGACGACAGCGTAATTAGGTGCTGGGAAAAAGACTGCTGGTGAAACATGAAAAAACTCAGCCAGTTTCTGAATATGTTCAACGGTAAGTTGACGATGACCATTGAGTACCGCAGATACAATTGATTCCGTCTTAAATATGGGGATAAGTTCTTTTTGTTTCAAGCCCCATTCATCAATTAATACATTAAGTAGGTCTACGCCACAAATATCAGGGATTTTGACTTTTTTCTCTTCATATTCATAAATAATCATTCCCAGCAAGTTTAGGTACTCTTTCTGGTCAGCACTTAATTGTTTGGCATCTAGTAGAACGTCTACAACTTGCTGAATTGCCGTAAATTCTTGCTCAGACTTGATTGGGCGTGGCGGGAATTCATTTAGTAAATCCACATATCTTTCGCGTTCTGTAATCAACATTAAGATATTTCTCCTTTAAAATTCGCCGTAGAAATCGGTTAAGCGGGTTTTAGTGATAATCCGCATTAGGTGATGAGATGTTCTTTTGCAAACATCTTAGCAAATTGCGAATTTAATGGCAAGGTTTGACTAAGAAACTTGCCAACTACGACACTTTCCCCCGCCTACAAACCGCCCTCGACAACCATTTAGACTGCCTGCTAACATGATGCTCTCTCGATAGGGCAATGATTCGTGTAATTTAGTATCATGAGGTGTTTTAAACCTTGGAATGGCAATGCTTTGGGTAGTAAATTTGAAGGGATCGACTTTTCCCAGATCCCGGTTGAACGCCTTACCCCTGACATCCTCAACTTAGGACAGGGGTTTCGTTGTCTTCGAGGGGAATTTGTCACCTATTGGAAACAAGGCAGAATTAAGCGAGAAGCGGATGCTCGTATTTGCCACTGTTGGGCGATCCGTAGTGGAGATTCTGATGTACTTCGATCTGAAGCCTGTGATTGAACTGTTTAATCCACAGGTTCCATTGGACAATTGGCGAGAGCGACTGGCTGAGACATTTATTAAGTTTCTGTGGGCTGACACCACAAACTCTCGAATTCCTGATGAGTAATTGACCTCGACCAATACCAAAGAATGCGATAGGATTCATGGTGCTGTTCGATATTTCGATCTTGGGATTGTAAGTAGATGTCTCTGACTTGTGGTAGAACCAGTGGTAATTGTTCGATCGATACTAAATTACGCAACGATTCGCCCACTTGTTTGAGATAAGCTTTTTGGTCACAATTCTTCAAGCAATATATTAAAGATTCTAAAACTAATGGATGCTGTGGCTCATATTTTGCTAGATGATTAGCTAGTCTGATTTTGATATTGACACTGCTGTTTGCTTGTAATTTCGGCACTATGGAAGCTATTAGCTTTTGCGGATCGCCGAGATTATTTTTGGGCTGTTCGTTACGGGAGCTTTTGTTTAATCTATTTTTTCGAGGATTATTGATCGACGAAAACAGTTCACTAAAATGTGGATCAGCAGTGAGTTCAGTCAAAACCACAGCAGCAATTGAATTGTGAGAGCTAATGGTCTGTAGTCTTCTGGCTGCGCGCTTTTGTAAGGAGAGATGCTCCGAGGATTTGATGATGTGAACTAAAGAATCGATCGCTAGCTGATGCTTTGGGGCAATAGCCATCAGGCTTTTGGTGATAGCAAATTTGCTGTGTTCATCAGGAGCATTGATCAACATAGATTCTAAGGTAGCAATGGCCCGCTTATTTCCCACATCATAGTTGCGACCTAAGCTATGGGCAGCTAGCCACCGGGATTGGGGATTGTGCGGTAGCTGAATGAACTGCTCCAGAAATTGGATTGCTCGGACTCGATCGGTTTTAGATAAGGCAATGCCAGCTCTTTCGGTAATGGTGGTGGGGATGGATCGATCGAAAGAACCCAGATAGCGCAAATTTACTAGATCGGCTACAACTTTGTCGCCAGCACTAAAAGTGGGGAATTCGGCAACGCCTTCTGAAGCTAAGAAATAAGCCCGATAACGGTAGAAGCCACCACAGCTATCGGTGAAATTCAGTAAGGTTTGGAGCAGATCTTCTTTCGATCGATCCTCAATATCTTCTCTACCCAACCATAGTGGCAACACTTCGCGCCACTTTAAATCAAAAATATTGAATGCCCAAAATTGCTGCTGATCAGCAATTGCTTGGGCTGCGAAATACTCTTGAAAAGTAGGGTGATGAAAGGCATATATCGGATCGTCGGATATCCCAGATTGTTTTAGTAAGCCCAGATTTAAGGCTAAGGTCAATAGCTCTAAGTCGGCGGCAAAAGCAGTAAAGGCAGTGGTTTGTGATATCCGAAAAATGCTTGTGGTCTGCTGCATGGCTTGCAGTGCTAGCTGTGATAATACCTGGTTTAGGGACTGACGCTGACTGAGATTAGTAGGAAACAGATCCTGCTTCCAACTATAAATTGCTTCAACAAACTGTCGATACAAGCTGGTCTTGGTAGGAGGTAGTTGTCCTTGGTTCAGTGTCCAACTACGACAGAGCAGAGCTAAATATAAGGGATTGGTGACGCAACTATTAATGCGCTCCATATTTTTTTGGTTCAGCTTTAGCAATAGTTTTTCACCCAGTGCGGGACTGTCTTGAAACCATCTCTGGATAAAGGCTGGAACTCCGTGGCTAGAACGGCTAAAGCCCAGAATTTTGTAGGTGTCAAAATCTACTAAGGCATTTTTTTCACCATCCCAGAGGTTCGATCGACAGGTAAGTACCACATGAGCTGGAGATAACCAGCCTTTGAGCTGTTTGGCTAAATTGGTGAGAGCGCTGCTGGCTGTGCCGATTTCATCTACGGCATCTAGTAATAGCCAGATTTTTCCAGACTCTACTTGCTGCACCAGCTTTTGCTGCTGTGGTAGGGATATTTGGAAGGCACAAAGAGCCTCTTTAAGCCAGGTTTGAGTTAAGTAGTCGGTGAGCGATCGATCTCCTAAATCGGCTAAAGAAATCCAAATTGGCAGACAGTTAGCTTCTAATAAGCTCAGAGCAATTTTTTGTAACAGAGTGGTTTTACCTGCACCCGGTGTGCCAATAATGGCGGTGCGGTTGGTTTCATTTGTGGCTAGAAGTTTGGTAATTAGCTCGGTGGGTTCGTAATAGATAGAATCTTCTTCGATTGATCGGCGTTCTTCGACTCCTAATGGCAGATAGATATCATTGAGGTCAAAGGATTTGCCGATGTTGCCCATGAGGGAGTTGCTGGAAAGGCTGGTATCTAGTGCTTGGCGACAGATTTTATGCCAGTCGATAGTTGACTTAGGTCTGTCAGAAAATAGAGATTTCAGGGAGTTACTCTCATCCCCTACTACTACACCTTTTTGTAACCATGCCCGATCGAACCCCTCCAAATTCCCTTCTCGCTGCCACCGATCGCACCACAAATTAACCGTGAAATGCCAATTATCTGAACCACGCTGAGCTGTGCGGTGATCAGACAAAATTCCGAGATAATTTTCTAGGTGCTTAAGGGCGGTTTTAATTTGGTCGATCGAGAGAGCCGTTTCACCAATGAGCTTGATCAACGATTCTAGGTAACGAGTTTTAGTTCTGACCACCAGCTTTTTATCGGTCTGCCAATGGGTTTGGATCTGTGATCGAAGTCTTTCTAGCTCTTTTTCATCAGCTTTTAAGTCATTATTAGCAAAATCTAGCAGCACAACAAATAGAGTCTGAGCACGCTGCTGATTGATTTTTCCGTAACTTTGCTTAGGCATAGAAAATCAGGGTTTTGGTCATAGAATTATGTATCTAGACAATTTAACTATACTTATTAACTATATCTACCGATACATTATACTGTGTAAGACTTGCGGAGTGAATCATACCTTCCTATTCTCCATTTAAATTCGAGAATTTTGCATTACCGCCGTCGCTGCGATCGCATTAGCCACACTAAAAGAACCCACCACTGGCTGATAAGCACCTGCCCATGTAGCCACCAGTCGATCGGCAGACTGAATCAACTGCTCAGCCCCCCGACTGCCATTAGCATACCAACTAGTTGGAATACAACTCAATCCCCGGTAAGTGCCTACTAATAGACCCGTCAACGCCACAGTCAAAGAAGGTTGCCCAGGAATCTGGGCGGCTCGTTGGACAGCCATTTGTAAACTGTTAGGAGTCGAAAGAAAGCAGTAGGTCGCCATCGCCGCCGGTAACAAATAAGACTGGTTACTCAGAGCAATTTTGGCAATTAGTTCGGTAATATTCGTAGGTGTCGGTGCGCCATCAGCCGTAAGTGCCAAATATTCCTGAATAGATAGCAACTGTCGAGACAAAGCATCTTTGGTATTGGGTAAAGCTGCTAACACCGAAGGAATCAGTCGATCGAGGCTAGTCCTTTCACCCAACAGCATCGCAGTCATTGTGCCCAAAAATACTAAGGTAGCAGTGTTTTCTGGATCTAGCTCATTGCGCCGCCCAATTAAACGCAAATTTTGCTGGAGTTGGGGCAAATCTTCTTGCAGATACATGGCGATCGGGGCAATGGCAATCGGCAATCGATCGGGAGTACTAAGACGACTAGTGGTGGTCAGCCAGTCTTCTAGTTTCAGGCCGCGACAGTGGATCAAGCTTTCCATACTGGCTTCAGCTAACAGCGCATAACTCTTAAAGGTTTCCCGCTCCTGCTGTCGCAGCTCATCACCATTGGCGCTGTGTTCTACCATGGCCAAGCGCACCTGTTGGGAAATATACATTCCGGCCAAACCGCCTTGAATTTTGTTGAGTATAGATTGCTGCATTACTTTTGACCACCTAATGTTTTGTCAAGTTTTTTGGTATCTAACATCAAATACACCCCCCAAATCGCCATCGCTCGGAGATAGTGACTAGCCCGAAAAGTACCGTTAGCAGTAATTGCTTCTGGGGTACGGAACTGCAAACCATTATTATAGATCTGATTCACCACGGTTTCCGTTAGTCGCATGGCTTCATCGGTCATGCCCATTTGGGCTAAGAAGGCCGCAATTCCAAAGTTAATCCCTGTCCAGACTTCTAGCGGATGAGTATCTTGAGCATTAACTGGGGAACCATCAATCAATACGCCGTTGGCAGCGCCAATTTTGCCTTCATTAAAATTCAAAAAACAGGATTGATAAATAGTTTGCAGAGCAGTCTGGGCACAGTCGATCGGCACCACATTTGGCAAACCCACTAAGGCAGCGCAGAATTGACCGCAAAGCTGATCGGCCATAACTACAGCAGAACCGCTCTTAGTATCAATTTTATAGTAGCTACCATTCCATAATTGTTCTTGGTACAAAGGCTTAGCAGCGGTCAGCCATTCTTGATATTCGGTAAGAATCTCTTGGTCATTAATGCGATTGGCAGTTTGCAGAATTTTGCCGATCGCCAAAGCAGCTTCCAAGGCGGCAATCCATAAGCCTCCACAGTAGGCACTAATGCCTTGCAGTCGCCAATCATCAAAGGTTTGATCGGGAGCACCGCTGTTTTCGGGAATACCGTCGTTATCTAAATCAAAGCGCTTCAGGTAATCTAAGGCTGCCACCACTGCTGGCCAGCAATCTGCCAAAAATTCAACATCTTGTTCGCCAGTAAACACATAGGCTCGATGCACCTGCAAGACAAAATCGCTGCCCAAGTCTTTCCACAAGTTACAGTCTTGATAGCAAGTATAGTTAGTCTTAATCCAAGGGTGCTCGTTGGGTGCGCCCAGGTCATGGGGCGTAGCATCGGCAATTTTGCGGGGGGCAGACATAGCAGCCGGGTCACTGACTTCTGGTCGATCGGCATAACCAAAAGCAGTCTGCACATAGTAACCAATCAACCTAAGCTTATCGTCACTAGTCGGAATTGCGCGGGCAAAATCCATCAAAATCGCTTTTTCTAATCTTGGCCACAGCAACAAAGGGGCAAAGCCGCCATAAAGCCGTACATCTAAGCTTTCATACCAGCGATAATCCAAACATTCCAACACCCCAAAGTGTCCTACCGGGTTATCTTCATCTGCCGCCGTCCACAGCGTACCGCCATCGGTCATCAGATATAGTTCATTAAACAAAGCCATCTTGAACCAGTCGGGTAAATCCGATCGATCTAAAATAGGCTGCTGCCATTGGACGATCTGCGCCTGCCAGCTATCGTAGTGTTTGAGAGCGGTACGCACGATCGACCACACGTTGCGACCGTTGCGACCAAAAAAGTCGGTATAGCGGCGATAGTAGTTGATATCTTTGGCAAACTCCGTAACAGGTAAATCCCAAGCCAAGATGAAGGGAATCTTTTTGGTTTTGCCCGGTTTGAGAGTAAAACGCACCGCGATCGCCGCTCCAATTTGTTCACCAGGAGCCGCCGCAGTCTCATCGTCTCGATCTAGCAGAGAACCATTAGCTGCAAAGCTATCCCACACTTCTGAGCCATCGCTATTGGGATGCCAGCGGCTGTCATAGAAAACTTCTAGAGCAGGGTTGGTGACAGTGGCGATCGCCCATTGACCTTCGCCCTCCCGAGGCATATTATCATCCATCCGCACTCGATCGAGCAGGCAACCTACTCTAAAATTATCCGAGATCCACTGATTGTAGTTGCCGGTACTGTCACCCCAGCGGGGAGTATAGTCATAGACAGGACTGCCGTCGTCCCGCACAGTAATCTCACTGCTGACACTGCTATTAGTAAACCAGCCTGCAATATTTTGCCAAGTGAGCATAATGCTGACAGTGATTTCTTGGTCAGTGGGGTTGTGAGCTGTCCACTCAAATATGGCTACCGGATAAGAGGTTTCTTGATAACTATCTGCCCAGATCGGTGATAGCTGCTCGCAGGTAAACTGGGTGGTAAAAACATTATTGTAGCTATACCAGCTCCGGGGATACAGGGCTTGGTAATTACCGGTGGCTTGGCCATTTTGAGTTTCCGGATACCACTGCCAGCGCTGCAAGCTGCCGTCGGCAGGCGGATTGGTGGAGAGGGCGTAGGCGTTAGCTTGATCTATAGTCTGTTCAAAAATACTAAATTGACAGGCGGGCAAATGACCAAAGGTATGTTCACCACCGTCTAGATGCCAAAGATTAAAGTCACCCTGGTGTGATCGACCAATGCAGCCTGCGCCAAAGCCACCCAAGGGCATTCCATGAAAGGGACCATCGTCGATATTGCTGGGGTAGCGGACGGTGTAGGGGTTTTCCCAGGTTCGATCGAAGGAACGTTGCCAGGTGGCGCTAGGAATGATGGGTTTGGCAGGTGGGTTGAGCATAACAAAGGCGGTTTGCGGCTCGATTATTGTACCCTAGTGCCGGAGTGAAGTGCCGGAGTGAAGTGCCGGAGTGAAGTGAACTAGCAGACACTGCCTCGACGAAAATACTCATCAAACTGGTATTTAGAAAACTTGTTTTTACCATCATTGAGTTTAATGGGTATATCGATACCCAGAGTGCGGAAATTTCGCCATGAGATTAGGCATGGCCTGTGATACCTTCGAGAGGTTCCCACACCAGATATTGATAGATGAGCACCATCCTCGAACAAGGCAACATCACGATCCATACCGAGAATATCTTCCCGATTATCAAAAAATCTCTGTATACCGACCATGAGATCTTTTTGCGGGAGCTGATCGCCAACGGCGTGGATGCCATTGGCAAACTCAAAATGGTCTCGATGGCCGGAGAACTTCAGGGTGAAATAGGCGAAGCCAAAATTACCCTGGCCGTAGACAAAGAAAAGAAAACTCTCTCAATTACCGATACCGGCATCGGCATGACTGCCGACGAAGTCAAAAAATATATTAACCAAGTAGCCTTCTCCAGCGCCGAAGAATTTATTGAAAAATACCAAAAGAGTGCCGATCAGCAAATTATCGGTCACTTTGGCTTGGGCTTCTACTCGGCCTTCATGGTCGCCAGCCTAGTAGAAATCGATACTTTCTCTTATAAAGAAGGTGCAACTCCAGTACATTGGTCTTGTGACGGCTCACCGCAGTTCACTATCAGTGACTCTGATCGCACCACCCGAGGCACCACCATTACCCTCACCCTGCAAGAAGAAGAATTAGAATACGCCGAAGAAGCGCGGGTCAAGCAGCTCGTGAAAACCTACTGTGACTTCATGCCGGTCAAAATCGAGCTAAATGATGAACAGATCAACAAACAGCGGGCGCTATGGAAAGAATCTCCCCAAAACCTCACCAAAGAAGATTATTTGGAGTTTTATAGATACCAATATCCCTTTGAGGCCGAGCCTTTACTATGGGTGCATTTAAACACCGATTATCCCTTTTTGCTCAACGGAATTCTATTTTTTCCGAAGCTCAAACCCGAAATTGATGTCACTAAAAGTCAGGCCAAATTGTTCTGTAATCAGGTATTTGTCAGCGATAACTGTGAGGAAGTAATTCCTAAGTTTCTGACACCTTTACGAGGCGTAATCGACAGCCCAGACGTGCCCTTGAACGTTTCCCGGAGCGCTTTGACCAGCGATCGCACCGTCAAACGCATTGGCGACCATATTGCCAAGAAAGTGGGCGATCGACTAAAAGAAATTTACCAAGAAGACCGGGCAGCCTATATTAGTGCATGGCAAGACCTTGGTACTTTTGTCAAATTTGGGATGATGAACGACGAAAAGTTCAAAAAACAAGCCGCAGACATCACTATTTTTCGTACCACTTGGGTAGGTGATTCTGAAGAACCCAAAGTAGAAGTCGAAACCGCTGAGGATGCTTGGCAGGCTGAGACGGGCAAGAATACCGTCAACGGCCAAAGTTTCACCACTCTAAAGGAATACTTAGAGCGCAACAAAGAAAAGCAAGAAAACCGAGTTTTCTACTGCACTGATGAAGTCACTCAGGCTACCTATGTCAGTCTGTATAAGAACCGGGGCATTGAGGTGCTGTTCTTAGATTCATTTATCGACAACCACTTTGCTACTTTTTTGGAGCAAGAGTTCAGCGAAGTCAAGTTCTCCCGCATCGATTCAGATTTAGATGAATCGCTAATCGAAAAAGACACCTCAGAAGTAGTGGATCCTGTCACGAATAAGACCTTGGGCGATCGCATGAAAGAAGTGTTTACTGCAGCCTTAGACAAACCTCAAGTTACTATTCGTACTGAATCGCTGAAAAGCGATAATCCTGCATCTGTTCCACCGGCGATGGTGCTGCTCCCCGAAGAACAGCGGCGGATGCAGGAAATGATGGCGATGATGCAGCAGCAGTTGCCCGAATTCCCTACTTCACATGTCTTGATGGTAAACACGGCTCATCCATTAATTCAGAACTTGGCGGCAATGTCTCAGGGTGACGCTGGTAAAGAGGACTTGGTGAACCTAATTTGTCAGCACGTCTATGACTTGGCACTGATGGCACAGAAAGGCTTTAACGCCGATACCATGAATGCTTTCGTCGATCGATCTAATCAGGTCTTGACTCAATTGACCGATCGATAACATCACATCCCTAAAAAGCGAGGTCTGGGAACAATTCCAGACCTCGCTTTTTATCGAATAAACCTACTTTTTAATGCCATTAGGCTTAACTGCTGGTTTTGCAGTAGGCTTCGATTCGGCGGCGGGCTTGGTCTGTCCGGCCGGACTTGCCACATATTCGGCCATTTCTCTAGAGCGAGCCAAAACTATTTGGCCATAAAATGGCTCATTTTTTGCCCGCATTTGGGTTAGTAAGCTATCTAAAGAAATTACTTGAATTTCGGTAGTGGGTGCTAGGTTTGGCTGGTCTTTTTTGAATTTGTCTAAGACAGCTTGCAACTGCTCTTTATCAAAAAAGATGGGAATGATACGTTTTTTTTCTTGAGTAGAATTGATCGAAACGTAACCTCTTGGTTTACCAGCAATACCCACAAACAATGGCACACCGTTAAACTGTTGAGCTTTAGTCGGATCGCTTTTCTTTAAAATATTGATGGCTGACTTGACTTGTACTTCGCTGGGTACAACCAAAACATTCAGCTTTTTATCACCAGAATTAGCCACTTGGCTTTTGTATACATCACCAAGTGTCACAACTCTAATTTGTAACTGCTTGGCAACTGTGGGGTTAGTAGTTTTTAATCTTTGCAGTGTGGCATTAACTTCTTTTTGACCCAAATAAACTTCGGTAAACAAGCCCTTTTGCTTATCATTGAGCTGAGCCACTAAGGGCGCTCCAGATTTATCAGTGAGAGCAATTACCGGAATACCTTGCAGCTTTTCAATAATTTGTGCATCTGTTAAAGCATGGACTGGCTGAACCGCTAAGACAGCGCTGCTGACCAAACCTATCGCAACTCTTAGTCCCAAGTGTTTCATTCTTCAATCCTCCATGCAATTTGCTTTTTTGAAATCTAAATGCCCCCCTTTTATACCATGCTTTGGTTCTTTATATTGCTATGAAAGACCACAATGAAGCACAGGACTGTATTACACCAATATATCCTGTGCTTTATTGAATTCAAGAATTAAACTAGTAGTTCAAGGCTTAAGTACAGATCTCATTAGGAATTCGAGGGGTGAGCGGAGTCGAACCCCGGCTTATGGTACTTGGATTTATGCTGTGTTGTACTAGCTTAATTTGAAGCTCCGCTAGTTGAGCTAGCAGTACGGCTCCGCAAAACTTCTAAGCCTTCTCTAGATGGCCCAAAAACCAAACTCTCATAGAGCGGATCGTTTTTGCTGCGCATTCCATCTAAGACAGTTTCTAGGGTTAAAACCTGCACCTCTACAGCACTGTTGGGCTGTTGCTGCTTAAAGCGATCGATTAAGGGCTGAAGCTGATCTCGATCGAAGAAGAGGGGGACTACCGACTTACCATCTTTGCCAGCAATGGTTAGATAGGTGCCTTTCTTGCTGTTCTTAGCGACAAACAACGGCACCCCATTAAACTGTTTTAAGTTGGGTTCTGACTTCTGGACAATGTTTAAAGCTGCTTTGACCTGATTTTGATTAGGCACATACACAATATCGACCCGTTTAGCTGGATCTAAATTCATCTGTGCCTTATATACTTCGCTAAGAGATATCGGGCGAATTGTGACCTGCTTGGCCAAGCTAGGATTTTCTTTTTGGAGCTTTTGGAGAAAAGTCTTAGCCTCAGATTGGCTAAAGAAAGCGCCACCTTTAGCTGGTCTACCAGCTTCGTTAGATATTGAGGCCGTCAGTAAAAAATTATCAGAGTCGGTTAGTGCAAAGACCGGAATACCTTGTAATTTATCCACAATCTGCGATTCGGGCAATGCCTGGATGGGGGTAGCTGCTAACAGCGTACTGCTTAAACCCACCATCACACCTATTTTCCAGCTTTTCATTAGCAAATCTCCATGAAGTTTATCGACTGTCAAAGGAAACTATCAGATTCTGCAAGCACCACGAAAACCCTTAAGATTTATACCACAATTTCAGTCTCCATATTTGCAATGATGCCAAATAATTACAAGCTGATAGCAATTGGTATCTTTCGTAATTTGTTGTCTTATCAAGTAGTCTAAGTTTA
>JAYSRP010000312.1:0-25952 GCA_043721015.1 Synechococcales cyanobacterium
TAAGAAGATGCTGGAAGATCCGAGTAAATGGATGAGGGCAATGCGCTATGAAATCAGATTTGAATTATTCAACCGGCGAGAGCTTCAGGTGTGCGATGAGTTTCTTTATTTGATGCCGAAAAATGATTCTAAGGTAGGTTCTCGTTCACAAAGTGTCTCCAGAGGAGAATCGCCACAGCATTTGGGTGGAGTTGGGAATCCTCCTTTGAAGACATGGCACACGGTTATTGAGCGGCAAAGTGGTAAGGAATCAATACTGCGGGCGGAGATGCCGAGCAAAGCTACTGGCAAGAGGCGTGAAATTGCAGTGCAGCTCAATGCTGAGGAATTAGCTTTAGCGAATGTATTTGCAGATATTGATATGTTTCCAGCAACCATTTGGTTTAGGGAGTTACTAGAGAAAAAGGCTATTCAGTATATGCCCAGTGGGACGGCATTAAGAAAGCCTTGCTCTCCGAGCAGATTGGCTGCCAAGTCTGTACAGCCAGATGGTGCTAATTTGCCATGGTTGGTGATTGATTTGAAGCAGCACGAAGATATGTTTGAGGCATGGGTGGATCATGTCAAGACTGCGCTGCCAAATATTAGCCAGATTGATGCGGTGGAAAGAAATGATGATCATCATGCCTATTTGCGGGTAACTTATGTGGGGGACTATGAGGTTACTTCATCGGGGTTATCTGATGGGACTTTGCATATTTTGGCGTTGACGATTTTGCCGTATTTGCGAGAGCTGCCGGAGTTAATTTGTGTGGAGGAACCGGAGAATGGCATTCATCCTCGGGCGATCGAAACCATTTTACAGTCGCTGAGTTCGGTTTATGATTCCCAGGTGTGGGTAACGACTCAATCTCCGATCATACTTGCTCACACCGAAGATTTATCAGCGGTCACGGTGATGCAAACTCGGCAGGATGGTAGTGTCACCGCTGTCTTGGGCAATGAGCATCCCCGTTTGCGCGATTGGCAAGGGAGTATTGATCTTGGTTCTCTGTTTGCGGCAGGTGTACTGTCATGAGAGACTGTGTTTTTCTGGTGGCAGATAAGAATATGGAGGCAGCATTTATGGGATTTCTGGGTCGATCTCAGTTTCATCAGAGTTTGGGGTGCGGAGTTTTTGAGTTTGATGAAAATCAAGATTTACTGGTTTCGGGGGAGCATGATCCGGGGGTGTATACTCGCGCCCATGAGTTGTTGCGGTCTTATCAGAAAACCCATCGTCATGCGGTGGTAGCGTTAGATGAGGCATGGGATGGGGCACCGAAAGCGCAGCGGATTGAGCAGAAGATTCGACAAGATTTGGAGTTGAGTGGTTGGGAGGCTGAGCAGGTGGAAGTAATTGTAATTTGCCCAGAGTTGGAGGCTTGGGTGTGCCATGATTCACCAATGGTGGAGGAAGTATTAGGCTGTAAGAAGTTAAATATTGGATTGAAGAGTTATTTGGTGGCGGAGAAGTTGTGGGAGGCAGCAGAGGCAAAACCCAGTGATCCTAAGACTGGAATCGAGAAGATACTAAAGCTGGCACGAATGCCCAGGTCGTCGGCGTTGTATCGCAGAATTACTGCACAAATTTCGGTGAAGCGATGCATTGATCCGGCTTTTGTTCGATTACAAGCTGCGCTGCAACGGTGGTTTCCGATGCAATATGAAGACGACTATGAGATAGGCTAATGGTGAAGATTATGGAATTCCATCCCAGTAACTGATGCTTTGCAAGCAGATCTCAATATAATTTAGCTGGTTTCCGCAAACAGTACAGAATCAACAGCACAAAAATAATGCTGCCTACTAGGTACTTAAAAATTCCCGGAATTACTTCTTGAGGCGAAAAGAACCCTTCAATAAGACCCGCTAAAAATAACATGGGCACAATGCCCATAACCAGTTGTGCCGCCTGTGCCCCATATATTTTCAAAGCATCTCGCCGTCGATATTGACCCGGCCACAGGATAGCTTTGGCAATTAGCAAGCCAGCTCCACCGGCCAGAAAAATTGCTGGCAGTTCTAAAGACCCGTGGGGAAAAACAAAAGCCCAAAACGGAAAGGCCAAGCTATGTTGACCAACTAAAGTAGCTGCACCACCAATCATTAAGCCATTAGTCAGCAGCGCATAGACCGTAAAAGCTCCGGCACTAATGCCGCCCGCTACTACCCGAAAAGACACAACCATGTTGTTGATCATAATGCCGCTGGCGGCCAGCGGCTCACTGCCTAAAATTGAACCCATCCACAGTTCATGTTTATCGCGCACTTTTTCGATCAACGATTCTGGCAGCACTAGGGGCAAAAAGTTGGGGTCTTTCCAAGCGCACCACCAGCCAATTAAACCCCCCAAAATAAACAGCCCGGTAGAAATTGCCGTATATACCCAGGTTTCTCGGATTACTTGGGGTAAATCCCAAGCATAAAACTTGATTATTCCGGCCAGTTCTTGACGATGAGATCCGCGATATACCTGGCTATAGCCCCGGCTGGTGAGGGTCTGAAGCTCCTGAATAATGCTAGGGCTAATCTGGTTGGTCTGGGCGCGAGCGAGGTCTGCTGCAACCGATCGATACAAGCTAGCCAAGTTACCAATTTCGGCAGCATTTAAAGACTTAATTCCCTGCTTTTCTACTCGTTGTAACAAAGCTTCAAGTTCTTGCCACTTGGCAGCGCGGCTTGTGATCCAGCGTTGAACGTTCATAGATAATTACTTGAATACGAGTAGATAATGTATACTGGCTGCTGCAAGTGCATCACACCCATTGGTTGGGCAGTATATCATGCGTAAAAGTGCTTCAGACCCAATTGGTACGCTAAGCGTTGGTAACGTCATCAACGCTGCCGTCTCTCTTTATAAGTCCAACTTTCGGGACTTCTTCTCGTTGGCCCTGCGATCGGTAGGATGGTTGGTGCTAGGACTTGTCGGACTAATTCCGGTGGTTTTGGTCGCAGTTGCCATTAATAATATCGGTGTTACTGTTCTAGCTGCGGTGGCTTGGCTGGGGCTGTTTATATTTTGTTTGGCCAAATCTATGACTAGTCGGGGAGTTGTTGCCCGGATGGCCTATCAGCAATTAATCAACCAGCCAGAAAGCCTATCATCTGCCTCCAGTCAGCTTGCCAATAGCCATTGGAAATTCCTCAGTTTGGTTTTATGGCTATGGCTATTTCTGACTGGTGTGTTTATCCTGTCATACATGGCACTGGCTGCTGGTGTTGGTATCGGAGTCGCTATCGCTATGGGTATACAAAATGCACTGGGCTATATTTTGGCGGGCATTTTTTCCATAGTCGGAATTGTGGCTGCCTGCTGGATCTTTCTGCGCTTTTATTCTTCTTGGTTTGTAGCAGAGCTGCCCGTATCAGTAGAAAGATGCGCTGGCGGCTTGGATGCTATTAGTCGCAGTCGGCAGTTGTCGGCATCATCTTCATCCCGAATTTTGATGATTATCTTGGTGGCATTTCTTATTACCTTGCCGCTGAGTATGATAGCTAGTGTTCCTGGTTTTGCCGGTATCGGTCAACCGCCTACATCGGTGGCATACATCACATCTCAGGCTGTCAACTTAGTTCTATCTCTGTTGCTAGAGTTATTTATAATGCCCTTCTGGCAAGTGATTAAATCAGTAGTTTATTTCGACTTGCGCAGTCGGCTAGAAGGAGCCGATTTACAAATGTAGTAAATAGCTTGTTAAACTTTGGGTATTAACCATTCCACTTCTCCCGTGCAATTTCCATCATGCAATATCTTAAGCGAGTAAAATCTAGAACCCCAGAAAGCGTCGAGCTAGAGTTTACTTTGGCGGGCGTTGGTAGTCGTGCTTTGGCGCTGCTGATAGATTATTTGCTGTGGATGGTGATACTCATTGTTTTATTAACGGTATTTGCTTTTCTATATTATTTATTTTCCAAAATTGATGGTGCCGCAAAATGGCTCGTCGCTATTCAGATATTGATTTTTTTTGTGGTATACATAGGCTATTTTATTTTTTTCGAGACTCTTTGGCAAGGACAAACCCCTGGCAAACGCTATGCAAAAATCCGGGTGATTCGTGACGATGGCCGAAATGTTGGCTTGCAGCAGGCCATTATGCGATCGCTGCTACGGACTATTGACGATTTATTTTCTCTCGGCTTATTGCTGATTCTTTTTACCAAGCAAGAAAAACGCCTGGGTGACTTAGTTGCTGGGACGATCGTGATCCAAGAAGCACAAAATATTGCTCACGAAATTGTGATCGATCCGGCGGCTCAAGAATTAGCTGATTCTCTAGCAAAAACCGGCAGAATGGAGGCGCTGACTCCAGATGATTTTGCCACTGTCAAGCGATATCTTCAGCGTTACCCGACTCTATCGCCAGCAGCACGACTGACAGTCAGCGAAAATCTCCACCAGCAAATCTTAGCTGCGACCAAGTTGTATCCCAAGACCGAGAAACCTAATTGCCACTTGTTTCTTCAGGCCGTTTACTTAGTCTGCGTGCAGCAGTTTGGTGGCTGAGCACGCTCCCGAATTTCGGCAAGATTGTATTCTTGCAAAATCTCACCGTTTTCATAAACTGGCATCAGCAAGTCTACGACATCAGCACTCGCTGAGACAGTGGTGTAGCCCGCTTCAGTTTTAACTAAAGCCAACCTGCCCTGCTTGCTACGTTTCCCAGGATCAGTAGCCGGGTCTTTGTAGACAGGAATGTTTTGGCCATTTATTGTCACCTCGCTACATTTTATCGCAAACTTTTGGGTATCTCGATCGACCTGCTGTAACAAGGCTCCACCCATACCAAAAGCGATATTGCTGGCACTGAAGCCTAGGTCTTGGCTAGCTTTTAAGATTGCTGCCAAACTTTGGGGATTAATGCCATCACCCTGAATAACTCTTACATAGTTCAGCACTTTGTAGCCTTTGCTATTAATGGTGCTGCCGAAGCGTTGATCTAGTCTTTGTAAGACCTCGCTGACTACAGATACTGGATCGCCAGAGTCGGGACGAATTACTACGGTTGCTCCGCTATCAATAATTTGTTGTTTGAGTTTATCGCCCCAGAGGTGATCGATCGCCTCCCATAAATCGTAGGAATCAGATACTACTGCCAGGATTGCACCCGGTTTAGCAAATTTATCCAGCATGTTTTTATAGGCCGCCAATTCACCATCTCGCTGCCAAGCAATAATAGTAGAATGCTCTGCCGCTGGAATCGAAAAAGCCGCCATGGGGTGCTGGTAATAGTGATTAGCTGCCCGGATGCCCACCACCGTATCGGAACCCATAAAGTTAACTAAATGCGACATGCCCCCGATCGCGGCTGATTCGCTGCTAGAAACTCCTCTGGAGCCAAAATCATGAAGCTTAAAAGCAATCTCGGCAGCAGGATCATCGGCGGTAGCTTGCAGAGCATCCCAAATGATTTGTTTGAGATAGTAGCTTTGAGTAGCAACAGTAATTGGATACCAAACCCGCAGGAGCAATGTCTCTAGCCAAGAAACCAGCCAAAAAGTTTGCGGATCAGTGGATTCGATCGACATCATAATTTGCTTAACTGGCACCACAGTTCCTTCGGGCACTGCTTTAATTCTAATCGGCAACTTGCCACCCAATTCGTTGACAATGTAACGCCAGCCTGCACCGTTAAAGCTCAACCCATGGGCAGCAAAAAAAACTTCAGCTTCTTCCACCATCCACATTTCCACCGGCTGGCTGAGGTATTCTTTAAGAATATATTGTAGTCCAAAAAACACGGTAGCAGGATAACGACCACCACGACTTTCGAGGTACGAGTACATTGCAGTAGTTTGAGGCGGATACTGAAGCCAGTGGCTGGCTTTGTATGAGTCGGTATCCATAATTAAGTTGTATTTCATTTTGTCCTCACTGTTGTTTTGCAGTTAATGGTTTTTCTATACCTTACTAATAAAATGCTGAATAATCTGAAAATGATCTTCGTAAATGCGGTCTTCGTGAGCATACAAATCAGCCAAAGACATCCACCAAGCTTTTTCAGCATCGTCGCTGCCTTTGACCTGTGGGAGTTCGCCGCTTTTGAGCTGGATAAAGTAGGCATGGGTAATTGTGCGTCCCCGCAGCGATCGGCCAGGATTATCAAATACATAGCTATCCACGATCGATCCCTTCAAAACTGCCGCCGGTACTTTTAGCCGAGTTTCTTCTTTAAGCTCCCGCAACATGCCATCTATAATGGTTTCATCGGGTTGCAAAAAGCCTCCAGGTAAAGCAATCAATCCTTTCCCTGGCGAGGCTTTACGCCGCACTACTAACACATGACCAGACTGGACAACAACCGCATCAGTGGTGACGAAGATTGGTGGATAGGGGGCGACTGACCAGATTTCTTGGTATTTTTTGAGAAACTGAAATTCTTGACAGAGGGTTTGATAGCGATCGGTGGTCAAGAAGCTTTTGAGAAAATCATGAACTGCTGGAGGCGCATTGTCCGTAGGACATTCCTGGCGACTAAAATAAGCTTCTCGAATGTTGGTGGAGTTCAAACCTGCATAGTTACCAGTTTCCACAAATTCCCATTGGGGAAAGAGATCTAGATAATATGAGGAAGAATCTTTGTGGTGGCCAAAGATGGCAATGGATTCACTCTCGCCAGTAATTTCCGAAACCTGTTGTTGGATAGCCGTGAGCCACAGGTTATCGCTGTAGAGCCAATCGCGCATTGGTAAAAAAGTGACTCTAGCCTGCTGTTCTACTGATAGACATTGCTTGATCAGGTTAGCGCGTTCTTCGGTAGTCCAAGGGTTGCGAATATCCATGGCCACCCGATGGCTGCCTAGGACAATGATCAGCTTTTCGACTTGACTGAGGGCAAGTTCGATCGTTTGCCAATGGCCATTGTGGCAGGGCTGAAACCTACCGATATAGATGCCAAATTGGTATTCTTTGGTCATTTCCAGACTCCCTGGATATGTGGTTTGGTAGCTTCTCTCCGAAGCATAAATCAATTATGGTAGAAAATACCATAATTGTCAAATAATTGCTATTAAATTCGCAATTCGCTAGGATATTTGTATAAAGCGGGTTACACTGCGACTATCACGTATCTTAAAAGACCGCCTGGGTAAAAACGGTCGAGTTGGGGTGAAATGGGCTTTTAATCTGGCCGAAAATTCTACCTCTGTCCCAGATTTCTAAATTTTGCTCTTAGCCTCACATCACCATGACCCGTTGGTTTAACACCGCTGGCCCTTGCCAAACAGCGAATCATTATATGTTGCCACCATTGGCACGCTTACCGAAGCTCGATCGACTAATTGCTCAACAGAGCTACTTCGTGATCCATGCCCCCCGCCAAATCGGTAAAACCACTGCCATTTTGAGCTTAGCCGCCCAACTCACTGCCAGCGGAAAATACAGTGCTGTAGTAGTTTCTGCCGAAGTGGGTGCCCCTTTTAGTCAAGACATTGGTGCTGCCGAAGCTGCAATCTTAGGTGCTTGGCGAGATACCATTGCTATCAGATTGCCGATCGAACTACAGCCCCCGCCAGGGCAATCATCAGCACCAGGACAGCAAATTCGTTCTTTCCTCCAGTCTTGGGCACAAGCTTCCAGCCTGCCTCTTGTGGTATTTATTGACGAGATCGATTCTCTGCAAGATATGGTTTTAGTATCTATTTTGCGACAGCTCCGTGATGGCTATACTAACCGTCCCCATGCCTTCCCTCATTCTCTTGGATTGATTGGGTTAAGAGATGTGCGAGACTACAAAATGTCCTCGGGCGGTAGTGAACGGCTGAATACTTCCAGCCCCTTTAATATCAAAATAGAATCATTGACTTTGCGGAATTTCAATGCCGAAGAAGTTGTAGAGCTTTGCAAGCAACATACCAATGATACCGGCCAAGTCTTTGCTTCTGAAGCTACTCGGCTGATTTTTGATCTGACTCAAGGGCAGCCTTGGTTAGTGAATGCGATCGCTCGTCAGCTTACCGAAGAGATTACCCCAGAACCAGCGATGTTAATTACACCGACAATGGTGGCAACAGCCAAAGAAATTTTGATTCGTCGTCAAGATACTCATTTAGATAGTTTGGCCGAACGATTGCGAGAAGATCGGGTTAAAGCAATTATTGAACCAATGTTGGCTGGTTTAGATTTGGGAAATGTCCCTAACGAAGATATTCAATTTGTCCAAGACTTAGGGCTATGCCACATCGATCCGTTGGGTGGTCTGACAATTGCTAATGCTATCTATCGAGAAGTGCTACCGCGAGTGCTAATGGCCACGCCGATGGCGGCCATGCCCCAGATTACCCCAAGCTGGTTGACACCCCTCGGAGAATTGGATCTTGATCGACTGCTCCAAGCTTTTTTAGATTTTTGGCTACAACATGGAGAAGCATTGCTAAAAAGTGCTTCTTATCCAGAAGTTGCACCTCATTTAGTGTTGATGGCTTTTCTCCATCGGGTAATTAACGGTGGTGGCACCCTAGAACGAGAATACGCGATTGGCCGCGATCGGATGGATTTGTGTTTACGCTATGGGGCGGTAACTTTGGGGATTGAGTTAAAAGTTTGGCGAACAAGTCAATCTGATCCGTTAACTAAGGGCTTAGACCAATTGGAAGGGTATTTACAGCGATTGAATCCCAGTGAGGTGGCGGGCTGGTTGGTGATTTTTGATCGACGAGCGAATGCTCCAGCTTTGGAAGAGAGATTGCAAACCCAAATGGTTCAAACGACCAAAGGACGTACCATAATGGTAATTAGAGCCTGAAACAAGCAGATTTTATTTAGTTGCCAATTAAAGTGTTACAACACCATAAATAGTTATCAATCAAAATCCAATGAAACCAGAGCCAGCTTATTGGTATATAGGTAATTGTCCTTTAAGTGGCCAAGAGTTGAGATTGCCGCGCAGTAAGGCGATCAAACACCTTGCCCAACAGTGGATGACCGAAATGGCCACAGATGAGCAGTTTCAGCAAGAAGGTAAGATGTATGGCTTGTTGTTAGCCAAATCTATAACCGGTGAAATCCTGACACTTAGAGCCTTCTCAGGACTATGGCAAGGCCAAGCATCTGTTGCTGGCTGGGTGCCACCATTGCCCGGTCGAGAAACCATAGGTATTGCAGAGATTGCCACAGTTGAGCAGTTAAGCGCTTTGCGGGATCAGATCTCGATCGCCCACAACTCCCCAATTCACCAAGAATACGCTGCTTTACTTGCAAAATCACAACAACAGCGCGATCAATTAAACACCGAACTTCAATCATGTCGTAGCGATCGTCAACATCAACGTGACCAAGCCGCTCAATTACCAGATGCTGAAATAGCTTTGGCGGCGATCGAACAAGCTAGCAAAGCCGACAGCCGCCGCAAGCGTACACTCAAAGAGCATTGGCATTCACGGTTAAAACCCTTGAAATCAGAGATTGATCGATTAAACTCCGAAATCCGCGATCTTAAACAACAGCGACAAACTCTTTCTCAAACCCTGCAAACTCAGTTGCACCAAATCACTACAATTACTAACTTTGCCGGAGAAACTAAATCACTACAAACTCTGCGCCCCAGTGGTCTACCTACCGGTAGCGGTGAATGCTGTGCGCCGAAGCTTTTGCACTATGCTGCCAGTAATCAATTGACACCCTTGGCTATGGCTGAGTTTTGGTGGGGTGCAGCGGTGGGCGACAAACAGCCGGGAGTATTTTATGGAGCCTGTGCCGATCGATGTCAACCAATGATGGGATTTATGCTTTCGGGGTTAGCAGCGGAGGTGCAACGACGAATTCCGATCAGTAAACTAGAGATTATTTATGAAGATCAGGATTTGGTGGCGATCAATAAACCCCATAATTTGTTATCCGTTCCTGGTCGCTATGGTCAACCTAATGCCCAGCAATCGCTGGAGCAACAACTAGCTACAAAATTATATCCTGCTCACCGATTGGATCAAGATACTTCCGGGGTACTATTGTTTGCTAAGAATTTAGCAGCTTATCATTGGGTTGCCCAGCAGTTTGCGGAACGACGAGTGCAAAAGGTTTATCAAGCAGTCTTAGTTGGCAATGTTTTAGTTGGCAATGTTTTAGTGGATAAAGGGGTAATTGAGCTGCCGCTCTCAGCGGATCTTGGTAATCGACCGAAGCAAAGAGTCGATCAAGAGTCTGGAAAACCTTGTGTTACTGAGTTTAGGGTGATTAAGCGGCAAGATAATTTAACTTGGGTGGAGTTGCGACCATTAACCGGGCGGACTCATCAGTTGAGAGTACATACGGCGATCGGTTTAGGGACAGCGATTTTAGGCGATCGGCTTTATGGTAGCAAAAAAATTATCGGCGAAAATTTTTTGTCAGAGAATCGACTGTATCTTCATGCCCAAACTTTAATTTTGCCATGCAGGGAAGCTGAAGGTAGTGAGATTGTTATTGTTAGACAATTAGACCTTAATGAACTGACTCAAGAAATCACTGCTTAGGCTCCTTTGTCGGGAGTTTCGCTGAATTTATCAAGGTAGGTAATGACTGCTTTGACGATGAGGCTTTTTTCCCAGCAATTCCAAATTCAAAACCAGTTTAGGTCAATCCAGCCACTGAGCGACCATTACCGGAGATCGATTAGCACGAAGGCTCAAGGTTTCACTCTATGAAATTTCTGAATTTGGAATTGCTGCTTTGAATGAGAAAATTTAAAAAATCCTGGTCAAGTGGAGGTTCGATAGTTTTGATATAATCGAGATCGTGTCATTCCAGCTTAGGAACTAAATTCAGATGATAAGTGACTTAACTACCTCACAGCACTATCGGCAGAATATCTTAAATAATCCTTATGCCCTAAAAAAAGTTGAGGAGTACTTGGAGCTGGGCGGGATTTTATTTGAAGGTGAATTGATATTCACCAAACAGCAGTTGGTACAGATATTTGATATCAGCGATAGTACAGTGGCTAAGTATCTGGCGGCTTATACCGACGAATTAAAAAATAATGGCTACAGAATTCTCAAAGGGCAGAAATTGAGAGACTTCAAGGCTTTGAGTGATGTCTCTGTAATCAATTACCAAGACAAAAGTCCAGCTTTAGGAGTTTTTAGTTTTCGAGCCACTCTGAATTTGGCAATGTTACTCACCGAAAGTGAGCGTGCTCGTCTAATTCGATCCCGTATACTAGATATTGCAATTGATGTGATGGCCGAACGGGCAGGTGGTCATACAAAATATATTAACCAGCGTGATCTAAACTACTTACCAGCAGCATATCAAGAATCTAACTATCGTGAATTTTTTACAGAAGCCCTCAACAACTATGTTGAAATGGGCAAAGGAAAATATGGTTTATATACAAATGAAGTGTACAAACTGGTTTTTCGGGAAAATGCAACGGAGTACAAGCAGATACTAAATCTATCAAAGAAGGACAATATTCGTGATACCATGTATTCGGAAGTTCTAACTGCCGTTGCTAGTGTTGAAAATGGCTTGGCTCAAGACATGAAAATCAAATCCGAGCAGCTAGGTCGTAAACTTCAGCCCAGCGAACTCAATGAAATTATTCAAGCCTTAGAATCTAATCCTTATCTGAAACCTGTCATTGAAGATGCTCGAATCAAGATGGCTAGCCGTGATCTTGGGTTTAGAGATGCACTGCATCATAAATTAGAGGCTTACGTTCAAAGTGTAACAAATCAAGACTTTGAAAAGTTCTTGGGTGAAACTAGTCACTCTTTGCAAGAACAGTTAGAAGATCCTGAAATAATGGCTGTTTTTAAGCGGCTAAAGGATCGGTAATTTTATGTTAATCGTAACCTTTTATTTTGACGTTGATCACGCCATTCAAGTCCATGATCGAATAATTGAAAAATCTGGCGGCATGTCTGGTATCAATAACCCAGGACAGTTAGAGAGTTTACTTACTCATCTCCAAAATGACGACTACTATCCGGAATTTGTAGACAAGCTAACCTATCTAATCTTTGCCCTTGTCAAGTTCCATGTTTTTAGCGATGGCAATAAAAGATCCAGCATCGCTTTAGGCACTTACTTTCTAGAGCTAAATGGTTATAGGATTACCAAGAAATTTGTGAGAGAGATGGAAAACATCGTGGTATGGTTGGCTGAAAACAAAATCAAGGAAGAGCTGCTGAGGGATTTAATTGAGTCATTGATTTATGAAGATGATTACAATGAAGAACTGAAATTAAGGTTGCTCTTAGCTGTGAGTATCAATTAATTACAAAATCACAATATGATTCTGTCACATAATTTCCAGTATTGCTTGTGCTAACTCCCCGCATTCTTGATGAACCTGTTGTAACTTAGCAGCATCGCTACAAATATCATCCCAATGAAACAGCCAGTAAGATAACTGCCGCTGAATTTCTACCAATTTCACAGCTCGATCGATCTCCATCTCTGGAGCCGTCCATTCAATTAAATACCGACAATCTTTGATCAAATCTGATGTTGACTGAGCATCATGGCCTGATAAGGACTTGATTTGTAATAGGTGATCTGCCAACTGCTCTAGCCGACTGAGCAGGTCATTTTTGATAAATGCTTGCTGTTCTAACGACGTATTATTCATATATTACCTAGCAATTCATAAATAATTTGGTCAATTTGCTCTCGAATAGCAGAGTCCAGAATCTCCATCGATCTATTCTGACGAGATCGAATGTTGATTAGAGAGTCATAGGTGATCTTTTGGGTTTCAGGCATAAATCCAGCACCCCAAATATGCTCTTGGCAACTACCCTTATTTAACAACATTTGTTCACAATCAAAGTGCATTTCACCTCCACCAGCAAGAATTAAAAGATTTATATCAACAGCGAGCTTGATGAAAAGCCTATGCTCCTCAAGCATCACATCTATCTGTTTTTTTGTTGCTCGGCTTTGAATCAGCAGAATCAATGATGATCATCTCCTTTCTAACATCCTCTACTATTATGAACTATTTTGCTTCATCAACCTAACTTCGATCGATAGTCTTCGTAAGAGAACTCTCGCCATAGTTGGAATGCACCGTCTTTTTTGATACAGCCGATCGATGGATGCACCACCCCATTGAACATTGATGTTTTCACCATTGTATAGTGCATCATATCTTCAAAGATCAGGCGATCACCGATTGCTAACGGCTGGTCGAAACCATAGTCTCCAAGAAAATCGCCAGCTAAGCAGCTAGAGCCACCCATCCGATAAAAGGTTTCGCCTGCTATGGGTTCATGAGCGCTCCGAATTGCTGGCTTATAAGGCATTTCTAAGCAATCTGGCATGTGGGCGGTGAAAGATACGTCCAGCATTACATTAGTGATATCTTTGGCTGGAATTAGATCTAGTACTGTACCGAGTAAAAACCCTGTTTCCCAGGCGATCGCTGAGCCTGGTTCCATAATTAAATGCAGGTGAGGGTGACGACTGTGAAAGGATTTGAGGACTTTGATCGCGTGGTCAATATCATAGCCTTGGCGAGTCATTAAATGGCCGCCACCAAAGTTTAGCCACTTTAGTTGTGGTAACAAATGTCCAAATAATTTTTCGATATTGATAATGGTTTTTTCTAAGGCAAAAGAATCGCTTTCACACAAATTGTGGGACAAAAATCCATCAATGCCTGCTGGTAAAAAATCACCGAGCTGTGAAGCGGAAACTCCTAAGCGGGTGGAGGGTTGGCAGGGGTTATAGAGTGCGGTTTTGACGGGGGAATATTCGGGGTTGATGCGTAAACCTACCGAAATTTTCTTGGGTGCGTATGCAGCAACTTGGGATTTGAATTGTTGCCACTGGCCGATCGAATTAAAGGTCAGGTGCGAGGCATAGGGCAGAATCTCTGGCACATCAACATCCCGATAGGCTGGAGAATATACATGCACTTCGCGGCCAAATTCTTCGGCGGCTAGGCGGGCTTCCCATAAGGAGCTGGCTGAAGCGCCTTTGAGGGTTTGGCGAAGTTGGGGGAAGCTATGAAATAGTGAGAAGCCTTTGAGGGCTACCATGATGTGAATGGGAGCGGCTTTTTGCACTCGATCGAAGATTGCTAGGTTGCGATCGAGTAGTTGTTCTTCTAATACAAAGCAGGGTGAAGGAATTGCTGCTAGGATTTTGTCGTTATTTTGGGTCATGGTTACTCATTTATGCTCTATGCAATGATTTATTCAAACGGTGATGTTCCATCGATAACTTCGTGCCAGGGTAAGCCCATAGGACCTAATAGTTCCATAAATGGATCGGGGTTGCATTCTTCGACGTTGAATACACCAGGATTTTTCCAGGTACCATTTACTACCATGAGTGCGCCAATTACTGCGGGCACACCGGTTGTATAAGAAATTCCTTGTGCTCCTACCTCGGCGTAAGCCTCGGCATGTTGGCAGTTATTGTAGACATAATATTTGCGCTGTTTGCCATCTTTGATGCCGCTGATATGGCAGCCGATCGAGGTTTGCCCAGTGTAGTTAGTAGCTAGCGAAGCTGGTTCGGGGAGCAGGGCTTTCAGGAATTTGAGCGGGACGATTTGCTGACCTTCGTATTCGATCGGGTCAATTCGGGTCATGCCGATGTTTTCTAATACTCGTAGATGAGTTATGTAGTTCTCAGAGAACGTCATCCAAAATCTGGCTCTTTTGAGAGTAGGGATGTTTTTCACTAAAGATTCTAGTTCTTCGTGGTAGAGCAAGTATGATTCTCGATCGCCGATTTCTGGGTAAGGCACTGGACGGTGAATCGATAGAGCTGGAACTTCGACCCACTGGCCATTTTCAAAATATCGACCAACTTGGGTGATTTCTCGGATATTAATTTCGGGGTTGAAGTTGGTGGCAAATGCTTTGCCATGATTGCCGTCGTTGCAATCAATAATATCTAGGTAATGAATTTCATCAAAGTAATGCTTGAGGGCATAGGCACTAAAGACTCCCGTGACCCCTGGATCAAATCCACAGCCCAAGATCGCTGTCAGTCCAGCCTCTTTAAACCTATCTTGATATTTCCATTGCCAACTATACTCAAACTTAGCTACATCGATCGGTTCGTAGTTGGCGGTATCTAGATAATGAACGCTGGTTTCTAAACAGGCATCCATCAAAACCAAATCTTGGTAGGGAAGCGCCACGTTAATCAAGATATCGGGCTTGAATTCTTTGATCAGCTTGACGGTATTGGCTACCACATCAGCATCGAGTGCAGCGGTGGTGACTTTTGGTGAACCAATGTGTGCAGCAATTTTGTCGCATTTATCCACGCTGCGACTGGCCAACAAGATATCTGTGAACTCGGCGCGGGCAGCACATTTATGTGCAACCACGTTGCCGACTCCACCTGCACCCACAATTATTACCCGTGCCATACTGTCTCCTTGAGTTAAGTGACTTTTTACCTGCGATTCGGCCAAAGCATTGTTGCTGATGAGATAGATGCTCTGTGTCGCAACTGAAAATGCTATTACCGAAGATATTATTATAGCAGCTAAAGTTAAGAAAATGGCATAAAGTCTTTGCCCAGTAAAGCTTTCAGCGTATAAAACAGGTGGTGCTTAAGATGGTTAAGTTCTGGTAAATTTTTGGGGTTTATTAAACTTTCTTTTCACTTTAATTAGATAGATTTTCTAGACCACAGCATGTCTTATGTAAGGGCGCACTGGGGGCGGTTGAAAGCCCAAGGTAATTTTGTCTTTAGGAATAGACCTGTCGGGAAATAAAATTTACGAAAGTGATCATAAAAATCACAGTTTAGATAACCTAAAAATCCTGGTCAAACTCCCGCAAACCCATCGCAATCTTACTATGCTCCTCAATTTGGCTCATGACTCGCCTTGCCCGATCGATTACCACTGGCGGTAGCCCAGCCAACCGTCCCGCCTCGATTCCATAAGACTTACTAGCCCCACCTGGTTTTACTTGATGGAGGAAAATAATTTCATTAGGCAATTCCTTTACTGTCACCTGATAATTAGCTACATTGTCTAACAGTGATGCCAATTCATTCAATTCATGATAGTGAGTAGCAAAAATCGTCCGTGATCGAATAGTTTGTGCCAAATATTCTGAGACAGCCCAGGCGATCGACAACCCATCAAAAGTCGCTGTGCCCCGGCCAATTTCATCGAGTAATACTAAGGATTTAGGCGTAGCATGATTCAGAATATTCGCTGTCTCATTCATTTCTACCATGAACGTAGATTGCCCGGTAGCTAAGTCATCCACTGCTCCGACTCGGGTAAAAATGCGATCGCAGATTCCCAACTTGGCGCTGCGGGCAGGTACATAGCTACCCGTCTGTGCCATCAACTGAATTAAGCCAATTTGGCGTAAATAGCAGCTTTTACCACTAGCATTTGGCCCCGTTAATACCACTAAATCTGTACCATTTGTCCCGCCTAAATCAGTGCCGTTGGGCACAAAGAAACCCGCTGGTAACGTTTGTTCTACTACCGGATGCCGACCATTTACTATTTCGATCGGGCGCTCATTAGACATTTCTGGGCAGCAATAGCCCTGCTGTACTGCCACTTCTGCTAAACCACAGAGCACATCGACGGCGGCTACTCGTTGGGCAACTATGCGAATCTGGGCGGCATGTTCCGAGACTTCCGTGCGTAGTTCATTGAAAATATCGTGCTCTAGTTTGCCGACATCTTCTTTAGCATTAAGAATGCGAGCTTCGCGCTCTTTCAGTTCTGGGGTAATGTAGCGTTCTTCATTAGTTAATGTTTGTTTGCGTAAATAGTCATCGGGCACCAGGTCAGCTTTAGAGCGAGTGATACTGAGATAGTAACCAAAGGTTTTATTGAAGCCCACTTTCAGATTGCTGATGCCTGTGCGCTCTCTTTCACTGGTTTCCAAATTGGCCAGCCACTGATGGTCATCTACGCTAGCAGCGCGTAATTCGTCTAGTTGGGCATTGATGTTTGATCGAATCAATCCCCCTTCTGTCAACAAGATTGGCGGACTTTCTACAATGCTCTTTTGAATTTTTTGACCCAGGGCTACTAGTTCGATCGGGTATTTCTGAAGATTCTGCAAAAACCGGGCGGAAGCATCTTTGGTCAGCTCTGCTAACTCTGGTAAACGACAAAGAGAATCAGCCAAAGATAATAGCTCTCTAGCATTCACCCTGCCCGCCGCCGCCTTACCAGTGAGACGCTCTAGGTCATAGATTTGCTTGAGGAGCTGTTGCAGATCTTGACGAAGAAAAGTGTTTTTATATAGCTCTTCGATCGACTCTTGGCGCATTTTAATCTGCCCAATATCCAACAGCGGCTGAGAAAGCCAACGCCTGAGGGCGCGACCACCCATGGCTGTCGCAGTGCGATCGAGTGCCCACAACAAAGAACCGCGCAAGTGACCATCTCGGGAAGTCTGGAAAATCTCTAGATTCCGGCGAGACTGATAGTCCAGCACTAGATAATCCGTGAGAGAATAGGAGCGTAGGAGTTGAAGATTGATCGGATTGCCCCGCTGAGTATCTGCCAAATAATCCAACAACCCTCCAGCAGCCCTAACCGCCAAAGGCATTTGGTCACACCCAGTCGCCTCCAAGGATTTCAACCGAAAATAATCCAGTAGACTCTCTTGAGCAGTCAATAAGGTAAAAGCTGTTTGAGTGCGCAGGGCATAGCAAAACTGATTCGGTAAAGGATCGGGAACTCGCTCGTCTTTCTCCCCAGCTCGTAGCAATTTATTAATATCTGGAGCAGCCACGGGCAGCAAGATCTCCGCTGGTTGTAGCCTTAGCAACTCTTGGCTCAAAATCTCTAAATCACAGCTCTGGGTCGCCACAAATTCCCCCGTGGAAATATCGGTATAGGCCAAGCCCCAATGGTCGCCACTGAGGACGATCGCCACCAAAAAGTTATTGCGACGGGCGGTGAGTAACCCTTCTTCCATCACTGTGCCGGGAGTCAACACTCTGACCACTTCGCGGCGCACTAGACCGACAGCAGCACTAGCTTCTTCCATTTGGTCGCAGAGTGCCACGGCAAAGCCTTTTTCTACCAAAGAGGCGCAATATCGATCGACAGCGTGATGGGGTACGCCGGTCATGGGCACCCGCCCCACTTCTCTGCCACCTTCTTTACTAGTCAAAACCAGCTCTAGCTCACGGGCTACTGTTACAGCATCTTGAAAAAATGTCTCAAAAAAGTCTCCGCAGCGGTACAGCAGCAAAGCATGGGGGTACTGCTCTTTCACCGACACAAAATGCTGAAACATCGGCGACAGCAGCTTGATATCGATTTCCCGATAGTCGGCGTTGCCAATCGCGTTTTGGCTAGTGCGCAGACCAGTAAGATCGACAGAGTTTTCGGCAGCAGGTTGTTCGGACATTTTGACTATTTAGAAGGACGGAAGGCCGAGTAGCCGACGCTAGCTCCTACGGCAATGATGCAGAGTACAGTAATTATGATATTCCAAATGTTCATTTCACCGTTGTCAGCTTCGTCTTGATCGGTGATCTCGGCTGGTTGTGGGTTAGCAGCCACACTGGCCAATCGCTGAGATGGTACAGTCACACTGCCATCAGAGCCGCGCTGAAACTGATTGACGCTGCCCAAAAAGCGACTGATTTCTTGCTGGAGCTGTTGGTTCTCTTTCCACATTTCTCGATTTTGAACTTCCAGACTGCGGATCATTGACTGGGCTTCTTGCAGGTCTGCTACCACTTCTTGGTAAACATCGACGGGTACAACGGTCTGATAGGCGGCATTATAAGATGAAGCAGCAGCGTAGGTCATAGCAAAAATTTTGGCTAGATGATAATTTTTTACCGAAATTCAGATGACTCACCACTCAGATATCATAAGCTAATCTGGTGATTCTGGAGTGTTGTCGGTGCAAAAAATTATCTCGATCGAAGGAGGTGTCGATGTTAAGTAAATACTGTTATCGATCTTTGGCTGCTCTTGGCATAATGCTGATGCTAGGAACCTCTGTTCCCAATCTAGTCATGGCTAGTCAAGCAGGCAAGGAATATAATCTGGCTGAAGAGAAAATGATCCGGACTTACCAATCGCTAGTTAAAAAAATTAAGGATTCCAAGCAAAAAAAGCAGCTAATCTCTGCTCAAACAGCCTGGCTAAATGCTCGTAATGCTGATGCTAAGTTCTTTGGTGCATACTACCAGAATAGCAAAGGTGGATTGTTCTACAAGACCAAGCTTACCAAAGATCGGACTGAGTATCTGCAAGCTATTATCGATCGACCACCCACAAGTGATGGTGATAACTTTGGGCCAGAAAAATATATTGAGTGAAATATCAAAAAGTACCTCTAAAAGATAATTAATGACTCACTTTTCAATACCTGTCAAGTGTGATTGTAAAAGTGTTCACAAATACTTGATTATGGGCACAATCCATAGAGATACTTTCTAAATAGTTGGATTTTTATGGGGATCGCAATTTTTATCGTAGTTCTGCTGGCAACGATCATTTTCATGATTATTGATGGCTACAATCGCTTGGTATCTCAGAAAAACCGTTATCAAAATGCTTATGCTCAAATTGATGTGCAGTTACAGCGCCGGTATGACTTAATTCCCAATTTAGTCGAAACAGCCAAGGCTTATCTGAATCATGAGCGAGAGACATTAGAAGCAGTCATTTCGGCTAGAAATGGAGCTTTGGCCGCCAGTAGTCAGGCTGCTAGAAATCCTGGTGATCCAATGGCAATGCAACAATTGAGCACGGCTGAAGGAATTTTGCGTGGTAGCTTAGGCCAATTTTTAGCCGTAGCAGAAGAATATCCTAACTTGAAAGCAGATGGCACCATTGGCAAGTTGATGGAAGAACTATCTTCCACAGAAAACAAAGTCGCTTTTTCACGTCAGGCATTTAATGATGCTGTGATGATTTACAACACCACCCGTGAGGCATTTCCTGGTAATTTAGTTGCCAAACAATTTGGCTTTGTGGTTGCGTCACTATTAGCAGAAGTAGCTCCTGAAGTCAAAGCTGCACCAAGAGTGGCATTTAGATAAGTCAGGATTTCATCCCACACAGTCAGCAGATCAAGATCAACCCCTAAACACCCAATAATTGATTGTTTCAATACCATGAATTTTTTTGAACAGCAGGATCGGGCTCGCCAAAACACGAACCAGTTACTTGGATTATTTGCTGGAGCAGTACTTTTTATAGTTGTCTGTATTTATGCAGCGACCATCTTAACCATTAATTATTCTTCACTTAAATCGGTTTTCTATCAGCCTTGCAATGTGATTTCATCCGTGCAAACCAGCTCGAATAGTTCTTCACCGTCAGTTAAGACAGATCAAGGAAGGACTGATGCCACAGTTGGTTCCAACAGAGATGGTAAAAACATTGGCATTAGAGAGCCAAATTACAGCTACAACAGAAACAGTTATAGTCGGCAGCCAAATCCTCGATCGAGTTCACCAGCTATTTGCCAGATCTCCACTTCCCTGTGGCACCCACAGGTGTTTTTAATGGTTTTGATCATTACTAGTGCCGTGATTGGAGGAGCAAGCTGGTTAAAATCCAACCAGCTTAAAGCCGGTGGTGCCGTGATCGCCATCGAACTTGGTGGTAGGCGAGTGCTACCAGAGATTGCGACGGAAGCTGAACGCCAACTGTTAAATGTTGTAGAAGAAATGGCGATCGCTTCAGGTGTTCCAGTCCCAGGAGTCTATCTACTAGATCACGAACTTGGCATGAACGCTTTTGCGGCTGGTTTTCAACCAGAAGATGCTGTAATTGGGATCACCAAAGGACTATTAGATTGTCTAGATCGAGATGAACTACAAGGTGTGATCGCTCATGAATTCAGTCATATTTTGAATGGGGATATGACCATGAACCTTCGTTTAACCGGAATGCTGCATGGTATCCTTTTTGTCTATTTAACAGGCAGAGTTTTAACCAGCGGTCGTTTAGGTTCTTATAACACTTTCCGGAATGACAACTTTTTGGGGTACTTCGGTCTCGCGCTCATGTTTGTTGGCTCATCTGGCTTGTTCTGTGGTCGTTTGATTCAAAGTGCTGTTTCCCGACAGCGAGAATTCTTGGCAGATGCTTCGGCAGTTCAATTTACCCGTAATTCAGCAGGAATTGCCAGTGCATTGGCCAAACTAGACAATAGTAGCTCAGAAATTACTTCACCATATGCAGAAACTGCTAGCCATATGTTTTTTAGTTCTGCGTTGGGCTTTAACTGGTTCGGAGATTTGTTTGCGACTCACCCAACATTATCCTTAAGAATCCAAAGAGTACGTGGCTTACCAAGAAAGTCTGTTGCCGCCAGAAAATCGGCAGGTAACGCAGTCAATAATGGAATTATGGGCTTTGCAGAGAGCGAGAAAATTAGTGTGATTGCCGTTCCCCCCCAGCAAGTACGTGGCTGGCGAGACAAGTTACCGGCTTTACTCCAAACATCATTACAGGAAGAATATCGATCAATCTCAATCATCTATGCGCTGTTAATAGATTATCAACAGCCAGAGGTTAGAGCAGATCAGCTTAAATATTTACAGCAGATTGAAGATCCATCAATTCTGAGTCATGTGCACGATCTACATCAGTCCATTACACAGAATGTCGAAACTTGCTGGCATCTTTCCTTACTAGATTTGGCAATTGATCGAGTACGCTCAACACCTGAGCATACTCAGCGCAACTTACTGAAATGTACCACCGAACTACAGAAATCGATCGCCACCAATTCTTGGCATAGTTCGATCGTCTACCTAATTCTTGAACATCGTTTGCACCCACAAGCAAATGCCATTGCTACTTCCAATGGTTTGTTGCTACAAGATTTATGGCCGGAAAGTTTAACAATTTTAGCAACATTGGCTAGAGCTGGTCAGCGCCAGTCAACAGCCACACTACATGCTTTTCAATCTGGACTTTTTCGCCTCCCTGCCCCCCGAGGTGGCAGTATGGAAATGCCTGCCGAATGCGACTGGCAAGGATTACAAGTCTGTCTAGAACAATTGGCTCATGTTAGATTACCCGATCGAAAACTTTTGGTTACAGCTTGTACAGAGGTATTGGCATCAAATAAACCATTGTTCGATCTGGAGGCAAATTTACTGCGCATGATCGCAATTATGTTGGATTGTCCTTTGCCGCCATTACTTGATTGTTCGACTCGGACTAAAGGCGATCAGTCTCAGACAAAGCACAAAATATCTATCTCGGAAGCCAAGTAGCTGAATTTATCTTTGATCCCGGTTCTAACAAAACTCTCATGCAAAGCGAGATCGTAGAGCCTGCACAGCCTCAATCTCGTCTTCTTTTGCCGTGTTCAAAAAATCATACAGCCATTGCTTCGGCATCAACGGGAATGTAGGACTTCGATCAGCCTCAACATATACCGCATTCTGAAGCTGGTAAATTCGCAGAACCTGACCATTGAACCGCCAAAATTCTGGCACGCCCAATCGTGCATAAAATTGATTTTTCTGAATATCAGTATGGGTAATATCAACTTCCACAACCAGATCAGGCGGTGGATCTTGATCGAAATCCACATTTCGCCCCTTCACCAAAGCGTGATTCTGAATGTAAAAAGCTTTATCAGGTTCAGCGCCTTTTTCCAACCCAGGGTATTTCATAGTGGTCGAACCAATTGACTTGATTTTCAACCCCATTAACTCAACTAAGGTCAACAGAAAATAAGCAATATTATCTGCGCAAAACTCATGTTCTTCTAGCGGCACAGTGATCTCCAACACCCCATGATCGTAAGTCAGTCGTGATCCGCGACTTTCAGTCAAAGCATCCAAAATCTGCAAATAGCCTGCCCAAGTTAAATTGCGCAGCACTACGCGCTGTTCACTCAGCGGCTGTTGAAAATTGGTTTTGGGTTCTGGTGCAGCAATAACCATAGACTTGCACTGTCTCAAATCAGGACAACAGTCTCTACAATAGCATAATCTTCTGCTATCGTATCAAAGGTAGCAGATTAGCATTCTTTATTGCTGGCTGCCTAGAAAAAGACCCTGAGATTAAGTTGGTGCGGCGGCGTGCTCCATAGAATCTCAAAAAAAACTTTGCATGAAGTAGCCATCTATGCTACCATCAAACCTCTGGCAATATGCCCTATCCCAACCCAAGTTTTCCAAAGGCTAACTGTGGCTAATATTAAGTCTGCGATCAAACGAGTAGAAGTAGCCGAACGTAATCGGCTACGCAATAAGTCCTTCAAGTCCGCAGTGCGGACATTAGTGAAGAACTGTCTAGTAGCGGCGGAAAAATACAAGTCCGATCCTACCCCCGAAGCCCTAGCTGAAGTACAGGCCAAGATGTCTGCTTCGTATAGCAAGATTGACAAGGCTGTCAAAAAAGGCATTTTGCACAAGAATAATGGTGCCCATAAAAAGGCTCGCTTGGCTGCTGCTCTGAAACCAGCCCCAGTCGCCGCTTAGCGATCGATTCATTAGCGGGCAAGCTGCCCGCTTGGTGGCCGTCCGTCAAACTGTAAGCCGTCACGCCATGCAGCTAATCGATACCCACGTTCACATCAACTTCGAGAACTTTCAGCAAGATCTCGAAGCTGTTGCTATGAACTGGCGAGCGCACGGCATTGTGCAGATTGTACATGCCTGCGTTCATCCAGAGCAGTTTCCCGGCATGGTGGAACTGGCAGATCGTTTCCCGGAGCTATCTTTAGCTGTAGGGATGCATCCTCTGGAAGCAGAGCGCTGGCAAAATACCAGCAGCGCTGAAATTTTGGCCTATGCCCAAAGTGATCAGCGAGTGGTGGCGATCGGCGAAATGGGCTTAGATTTTTACAAATCGGACAGCACATCGAACCAGTTTGATGCTTTCACTAGCCAACTGCGGATTGCCCGTCAGTTGGATTTGCCCGTAATCATTCACTGCCGCGATGCAGCCGAACAGATGCGGGATATTGTGGCCGATTTTTGGCAGACCGAAGGATCGGTAAAAGGTGTGATGCACTGCTGGGCAGGCACGCCTGTAGAAACCCAGTGGTTTCTAGATTTGGGGTTTCACATCAGTTTTAGCGGAGTTGTCACCTTCAAAAACGCCAAACAAACCCACGCCTCAGCCCAAATGGTACCAGCCGATCGACTGTTGATTGAAACCGACTGTCCATTTCTGGCACCCATGCCCCACCGGGGCAAACGCAACGAACCCGCCTACGTCAGTCACGTAGCCGATCGAGTTGCCGAGTTGCGCGGCGAAACAGTGGAATCGATCGCCGCCACTACCACCGCCAATGCCCGCAAGCTGTTTAGCTTGCCTGCCTTAGCAACATGATTGACTGTCCCGCTGCAAAACACCAGAACGCGAACCAAAGAGGATGATTGTATGAGTAATCAAATTGTCAAAGCATCTACCTACATGTTGCCTGACTTAGTAGAGATTCAACGTTCTAGCTTTCGGTGGTTTTTAGAAGAAGGCTTAATCGAAGAATTAGACAGCTTTTCGCCAATTACCGACTATACCGGTAAATTGGAGCTACGCTTTTTGGGCAAAGACTATAAGCTAAAGCGCCCCAAGTATGATGTAGACGAAGCCAAGCGGCGGGATGCTAGCTACGCAGTGCAGATGTATGTGCCTACCCAGTTAATCAACAAAGAAACCCGTGAAATCAGCCAGATGGACGTATTCATCGGCGATTTACCCCTGATGACCGAGCGCGGTACTTTTATTATCAACGGTGCCGAGCGGGTAATTGTTAACCAAATCGTTCGGTCGCCCGGTGTTTATTACAAGTCCGAGCTAGACAAAAATGGTCGGCGGACTTACAGCGCTTCTTTGATTCCCAACCGGGGAGCTTGGTTGAAGTTTGAGACTGATAAGAACGACATTGTGTGGGTACGAATCGACAAGACCCGCAAGCTATCGGCGCAAGTCTTGCTCAAGGCATTAGGTTTGACTGACAACGAGATTTTGGACGCTTTGCGGCACCCGGAATTCTTCCAGAAAACCATCGCCAAGGAAGGCAATCCAACCGAAGACGAAGCTTTGATGGAGCTGTATCGGAAGCTGCGTCCAGGTGAGCCACCAACTGTTGCTGGCGGTCAGCAGTTGCTAGATTCTCGCTTCTTTGATCCCAAGCGCTATGACTTGGGTAAAGTCGGTCGTTATAAGTTGAACCGTAAACTGCGGTTGAATACACCAGATGCGACCAGAGTTCTGACTCCCCAAGATATCTTGGCGGTGATCGATTACTTGATTAACCTAGAGTTTGACCTGGGTAACACTGATGATATCGACCACTTAGGTAACAGACGGATTCGATCGGTTGGCGAACTCCTGCAAAACCAAATCCGGGTGGGCTTAAGCCGTCTAGAGCGAATCATCCGCGAACGGATGACCGTCTCGGAAACCAGCACTTTGACCCCGGCCAGTTTGGTGAACCCCAAGCCCCTAGTGGCGGCAATTAAGGAGTTCTTTGGTTCTTCCCAGCTCTCGCAGTTTATGGATCAAACAAATCCCCTGGCGGAGTTGACCCACAAGCGGCGGCTTTCAGCCTTAGGTCCAGGTGGTTTGACCAGAGAACGAGCTGGTTTTGCGGTGCGCGATATTCACACCTCTCACTATGGTCGGATCTGCCCGATCGAGACTCCAGAAGGTCCTAACGCTGGTTTGATTGGTTCTTTGGCGACTCACGCCCGGGTGAACCAGTATGGTTTTATCGAAACTCCCTTCTTGCCAGTAATTAATGGTCAAGTACAGCGGGATCAAGAACCTCAGTATATGACTGCCGATCAAGAGGATGACCTGCGGGTAGCACCGGGAGACATTCCTACCGACGAGAACAACTATATTTTGGGTGAAAACATCGCGGTGCGCTACCGCCATGAATTTACCACTACCACTCCAGATCAGGTGGATTACGTAGCGATCTCGCCGGTACAGATTATCTCGGTGGCAACATCCCTAATTCCATTCTTGGAACACGATGATGCCAACAGAGCACTGATGGGTTCTAATATGCAGCGGCAGGCCGTGCCTTTGCTGCGCCCTGAGCGTCCATTAGTCGGAACAGGTTTGGAAGTCCAAGCTGCTCGTGAC
>JAYSRP010000313.1:0-4653 GCA_043721015.1 Synechococcales cyanobacterium
AAGTGCAGATCTCTTGTTCCCTTGAGTTTTAAGCGTCCAATCCCATTCTTATCAGTAAATGTGATTGATTTTCTATCCTCAGACAATTTCCAACCAGTAGCTTTATATTCTACTGAACGGTTATCTTTCTGGAACTGAGGATATCCCTTTTTACCGACTACTTTCTTTTTGCAATTCTCAAAAAATCGAGAGATTGCAGCCCAAGCACGTTCGGCTGCTGCTTGTCGTGCTTGGGAGTTAAGTTTGTCAGCGAAAGGAAATTCTTTTGCAAGCACAGCGCATTGTTTACTGAGATCATACTTATTGGCTTTTGGGTTATCAATCCAAAACCTCAAGCATTTATTTCTGATGAACTGTGCGGTTCTAATCGCTTCGTCCACAGAAACAAACTGCTCGGGTTTGCCATAGGTTTTGAACTCAAATACTAACATCTGCTTCACTTGACTTACGCTGTCTATTCTAGATTAAACTTGGTTAACGTGCAACTATTTTCTAGTTTTTCTTTTTTTGCCTTTGGCGTTAAGGGGACTAAACCTGCGTACACGTTTGGTCTGAGGCAACCTCAGACCAAACGTGTACGCAGGTCGTCCCACGAGTCGCTTGTATCTCAGGGCTGAAGCCGCTGAGCTTTACGCATCCCGAATTACGCTGTAACGTTATCGATGTAAGAAAAATATTTTAAAATCATGGACTTCTCTAGCATTCAGAACTTAGGCAGCAGCCTACCCCTCATTTATCTCACCGCCTTCATTACCCTTCTCGCCGGATCTGCCGTCATCGTCGGCCAACAAGTCATCAAAAGCCGCGTGCTCGAAAACGACCTAGGCAAACTCGAAAAAAGAGTCCTTGCCGATGACTGCACCGCCCAGGAATACTACGCTCTAGCCAGCATCTACCTAGACAAAAAACTATTTGTACAAGCTGTCAAACTGCTGCAAAAAGCCCTGAAAAATAAATCGACCGCCGCTGAAGGAGAATCGATCGACATCAACGAATTCGCCCCCGTCCACAACGCCCTGGGCTACGCCTACGAATGCCAAGAGCAGTTCGACCTAGCCATCCGCAATTACAAAGAAGCCATCAAACAAGACCCCGCCTATGTCACGGCCATGAACAACCTGGGTCATGCCTACGAGCAAAAGAAGCTAATGAGCCAAGCCCTAGAATCTTATGAACAGGCTCTGGCTCTCGAACCCACAAACGAAACAGCCAGTCGCCGAATAACATCTCTCCGTCGTCGCCTAGTCACTACCACTAACGGTTAATGCAGATTTTACTGAAAATCACTGGGCTTTCAGTTTATGCTGATTCAGCACATGGTAAACTCTGCACACCAATTTCAAACCGAGTAAAGATAGCTATGGTACAAACCAAGATTTATGGCTTGCGGGAACGCCTTGAGCCAATTAAGCTTCAGCTATCTGAGGTAATCAATTCCTGCGTGGTAGAAGCTTTAGTGTATCCACCAGATAAGCGCTGCCATCGATTTTTTATGATGGACAAAACAGACTTTTTTTATCCGGCTGGCCGTACTGATCGCTATACCATTGTAGAATTCAGCATGATTGAAGGCCGCACAGTGGCTGCCAAAAAGCAATTGATTCGGTTGATGTTCGATCGGGCACAGAGCCTGGGCATTTCTACTCAAGATCTAGAAATGACCATTTTCGAGAATCCCAAGCACAACTGGGGTTTTCGAGGTTTACCAGGAGATGAACATGATCTCAATTATAAAGTTGAGGTGTGAAAAGATTTTGGAGGGATTTACTGAGGATCGATCGAATCCCACGGTTTAACTAAGGCGATAAGAATCTTTGTTGCGGCCTAGGCAAAAGCCGATCGACTGCCTCATGGTCTGATTTCCCCAGCCTACAAATAACAATATGGCCGCAAAGGCCAAGCCAGCACCGATCGTAAAAACCCCATGATATCCCAACCGAGAAATTATGGCTCCAAATAATGGTGAAGCAATAGCAATTCCTAAATCTAAACCCGCCGTGCAAGTCGATAATACTTGACCACGATGTTCTGGCTGCGATCGATCAGAAACCAAAGCAATTACCATCGGAATCAAAGTGCCAGTACCTAAGCCTTCTAAAATTGCGCCAGCAATAAAATTGATCGCGCTACCGCCCTTGGCTAAAAAGCACATGCCAAGAGTGTAGCAACAAAGACTACCCGCAATAAAGACTCCCCGACCATAGCGATCGGAGCGACTACCAATAATTGTCCTGGCACTAAAGCTGGCCATGGCTGCCATGGTATAAAATAAGCCGGGATTTAAATCAACATGACTACTTTGAATATACAGAGGCATAAAAGTATGCAGCGCCCCAAACGGAAAGCCAATTAGCAATAGCACTGCTGCCGGAATACTCAAGGCTGGATTGGTGAGAATTTGCCAGATCGAGGTGGGCGACTCAATTTTGCCACCCAGCGATGGAACTATCACGGGTTTAGCTGCTAGTTGATTGGCTCCTAGATAAGAGAGCAAGCCAAAAATCACCGAAATCCAAAAGATCGCGCTGTATAAACCAGCCACTTGTAAATAGCCCCCAAGAGCTGGGCCAAGAGCAACTCCCACCGGGTTAGCGAGGCTCATGTAACCAATAATTTCACCGCGTTTTTGAACCGGCGAAGCGTCCACCACCAAGGCACTATAGGCTGTGGTAAAAGCCGCAATACTCACACCATGAAAGGCTCTAATTACCATTAATAAAGGCACTGAGGTGACGGTTAAATACCCTAAAGGGGCGATCGCTGCCACAATTGTCCCAATGATCAAAACAAACTTGCGCCCTTGGGTATCGGCAAGCTTACCCACGATCGGGCGGGTGGCTAACAGGCCGATCGCAAAAGATCCCATAATCCAGCCTAGATGCTCTTGTCCGATGCCAATTTTATCAATGTAGGCTGGCAAAGTGGGCAACAAAATAGCGATGCTCATCCAAAACAATAAGCCCGTGCCAAATAACACCATTAAGCTGCGCCGCTGCTGTGGCTCTAGCCGATCGGTTGTTTCCATAGCCCACCCTAATCCTGATATCTAAACAAGTATGCACAATTTGCATGAGCCTGCCATTCTAACGCTATTACTGGTTTCGCAGAGATTGATATTCAGGTGATAGTAATGTTATCTAAGATTTTGCTGATGATTTCGTAAGCTATCAGTAATTCTTCATCGTTGATGCAATAGGGCGGCATTAGATATACTACGTTACCGAGGGGTCGCAAGAGTAGCCCCTGCTCGATCGACTGTTTACGGATCTCTAAACCCACCTGATTTAAATAACTTTGACCTTCCCCCACATTAAAAGCAGCGATCGTTCCCTGGACTCGCACCCGGTTAACTAGGGGATGCTCTTGGAGACAAATGAGATGCTGAAGATGTCGATCGGACATCCCTTTAATACTAGGCTGAAACTCCTCTAACAACTCCAATCCAGCCAGCGCTGCCGCACAGCCCAAAGGGTTTGCCGTATAACTATGACCATGATACAAAGTATGCAGCGGATTATCGCTATAAAAAGCTTGATAAATTTTCTCTTGGCACACCGTTACTGCAAAAGGTAAAAATCCCCCAGTAATTCCTTTAGATAAACAAATCAAATCGGGCACCGCCCCAGCCACCTGAAAAGCAAAGTCTCCCCCGGTGCGACCAAAGCCAGTCATTACTTCATCAAAAATCAGCAAAGTATTGTGAATGTCGGCCAATTTGCGCAAAGCTTGCAGGAACTCCGGACGACAGATCTGCATTCCACTAACGCCCTGCACCAACGGCTCAATCAGAATTCCAGCACAGGTTTGCTGTTGCAAGTACTGATCAATCTGCTTTAGCACCGCAGCTTCTCGCTGGGCAATTTCAGTATCACCCAAATAAGTATGAGGATAAGCAACGGTTTCTACGGTAAATAATAAATCATTAAATACTGCTGAGAAAAGCGATCGAGCACCCACACTCATTGTCCCAAAAGTGTCACCATGATAGCCGCCCGCAAAAGACAAAAAGCTCGATCGCTCTTCTCCTAAATTTACCCAATACTGATAGGCCATCTTCAGGGCGATTTCTACCGCCGTCGAGCCATTGTCACTATAAAAAACCCGCTGCAAACCACCACCTAATCTTTGCACTAGTTTGGTGGCTAGCTGCTCCGCTGGCTCATGGGTGAACCCGGCAAATATCACATGCTCTAACTTCTGCGCCTGTTCATAGATCGCCTGGACAATCTGGGGATGACCATGACCATAGGTATTCACCCACCAACTAGAAATTCCATCTAAAATCTTGCGGCCATCAGCGAGTTCTAGCCAAACCCCTTGAGCAGATTTAACCTTTAAAGGATCTGGAGCAGTTTTTATATTGGTGTAAGGATGCCAAAGGTTGGGGTGCATAGATTATCTTTATTTCAGTCAAGCTCAAACATCATATATCCTAGGTGTAGCCAATCATAAAGTTGGGCGTTTACCATTCGGTGCTGCCAATGAAGATCGTTTCGCCGCTGGTGAGCTTGGGATTGGTGCAGGCATCAGCGATCGCTTCGGCAAACTCGGCTACAGTGGGCAACGAACCAGCCTGTTCGCGGCGTTCGTCGATTAATCCTTTGCTGGCTCGCTCCATTAATTTGGGAGTAATAGTCCCTTCAATTAAATCAC
>JAYSRP010000314.1:0-10208 GCA_043721015.1 Synechococcales cyanobacterium
GATTATTTTTTACCGAGGGCGCATGTCGATCAGCCTGTGCTCTGTTCGGGTGAAGATAAGCCTACTTATCGGGTGTTTGAAAAGCAATGGCAGCATGTAATTTTATTATGGATTGGAAGATGCGATTTGGACTTCGAGCAAAAAGAGAAATTTATTGAGAAAATGATCAATTTTAAAGGCTTAGATTTTTATGATTATCAAGCTTATCATCTAGCAGCTATTTGCACTGGTGAGTTCAGAGAGTCAAGCAAAGCACAATACATTGTGAATGAAATAACCAAGCAGGCATTTGGATATTGGGATGAGAATCAAGAATGGGAAAAACCTGGACTCATTGCAATATTGGCAAAATCAACGATCCCTTTTGTTCATAGAGACTACGCTATCACATCTCTAATGAAATTGCTGGAGAATAAAATCCCTCATAATATTCACTGTATAGTAGAAACACTGGGAGGAATTGCATCAGGCAGAAAAGATGTGAGCGAGAGAATTATTGTAGTACTAGAGGGGAATGAATCTGAGATATGCCTTTCGCTGGCACATTTGCTGACAGAAATCGTTATAAAAGAAGACTCAATAGTTACTAAATTGCTTGCGTTATTAAAGCGAGAAGATTTGACTGGAGCTGTTCGTGCTGCTGTGGCTTGGGCATTAAAAAAAATTGCGATAGATAACAAAGAAGTTATCGACGCTCTACTGATCACATTAGATAATTGTAATGACATTTGTCTTCATGGGAACATTATAAGAGTACTAGGAAAAGCAAAAATACGAAAGGAAGATATAGTTGCATCATTCCTCACCATTCTAGGAAAAGAAAGCCCAAATAATGACTTGTATAATCATGTGGAATACGCTCTAGAAGATATTTCAGACAATAATGACTGGGCAATTGACTATTTAATTAAACTTATATCTGGCAATGAAACTGAAATACATCTTCACGTCAAAGTATTGAGAATACTAGGATCAATAGCTATCAGTAATCAGAATGCTATCGATTATTTAATTGGAGTTCTTTCTAGTAAATATGATGTTATCTATGCTTCCTCAATTAACGATACTGCCTTCGAAGCATTGAAAAAGATCGCTATAGGTAGCAAACCTGCCATATCATGCCTTCTTAAACTTTTAAAGAACAAACAATTGAATAGCAAGCCTTACTTTAAAATAGTAAAAGTATTAAGCGTAGTTGCAGAAAAGGAGCAGTGGGTTGTAGAAGAAATAGCTAGATTGATAGAGGAAAATATTTTTGATAGCAATAGCCTTCCTTGGGCAATACATGTATTAGGAGTGATTGGAGTGAAGGATCAAAAAGCAATCAAAGTTTTGAATACGCTTCTGGATCAAAAAGAATTAGAACCATGCCTACGCTTTACTGTCGCAAGTTCACTACTGCAACTAGATTCCAACAAAGAATTAGCAGTTTTTGAACTAGAAAAACTGTTGGAAGCAGAAGTAGCCCATGGTATTAATTTTGAAATAGTACTCTTATTGCTAACTAATAATATTAATCATCCGGCAGCCATTCGGGCTTTGAATCAAATATTTGAGGAGATGAAAGACCCGGAACCATTGCAGTCAATTCAAAACTTGCTAGAGCAATCTGCTGTTAATAGTGAGGAAATAATTAAGATGTTGCTTCACTTCTGGGGAGATGGAGGTTTAAAATTTAATATGAATATTGTCGTATCAGAAATACTACGAAAAATTGCGATTAGCAATGAAGCCACTATAGAACATGCATTAAAATTATTAACAAACAGGAATTTCGGATACAGCGCACTGAGTGTGCTTGGACAAATTGCTATCGGTCATGAGAAAGCGATTAGAGAAGTAGTGAAAATATTAATTCAGAACAAATTACCCTTGGAGTCTCGTCATCAATTAGCACAGACATTGAAAATGATTGTCACCAGAGAAACGGGGGAACTAGTGATTTCACAACTCAGAAATTATGTCACTCAAGAATCATCTGAATCTAATAATGACCGATGCTACTATTGTCTTGATGTTCTTTTGCACTACGCTCAAATTTTTTCATACCAAGAATTCTATAGACTATGGGCATTAGAGGATCTCGACTCATAAAAATGAAATTCTTTAAACCCCTTTTAGAAGCAAATATTCATGCTCTCATTCCTAATGCATTCCCCCAACCTAGCCTCAGCCATGCAGGAAGCGATCACTTCACCACCACCTAAAACCACGCTAAACTAGCAATACTCCAGAAACGAGGCAGAATCATGAGTCCCCAATTAGAGCAAATTTTGCAGGCGATACGAGCTAGAAATAAGGCTCACGCAAAAGCGATACTGCATGAACATCCTTGGTAAAATCAAAGCCATCTACCTCACTACAAAGTGCAAGCAAACAGCTGCTCGATCGATTTCATAACGACATCTGCATCAGATTCCCCCAAATGACCAATCTGCCTCACAATTAAAGAATAATCCAGCGTAAACAACTTCATTCGCACGATCGACGCAGCATTCAACCCAGCCGCTGACAAATCAGTAATACTAATATCCAACGCCCAAGGTTGATAAGTCGCAGTAGTAATCATCGCCATCACCCCCTTCTGCATGGGAGTATTGAACATTCCCGCATCCGAAAGAATCAAAGCTGGTCTACGTTTAGTCGAACCGCTATCTGTAAAAGGAAACGGCACCACAACTACATCAAACTGATTATAAATCTTGATAGGCGAACTCATCGGCTGCCGACTCCCATTCAGTCATTAACGAAGAAACACTAGCCAGATACTCCAACCTAGCAGGGTCAGTCAAATTCTTATCAGAAATATCTTTAGCAATGGTCTGACCATCAACCCTATTATCTAAAACAATCACCTCCACTGCTGCACCGATCGGCAAAGGCAACCCATCCAAAATCATCAATCCATGCTCAGTCACAACAGCGTTAGCCTTATAAGCCTGCATAAGATAAGATCTAACTCCTGAGTAAATACACTCTCAATTGTAGCCCAGCCTTCAACAACCAAACAAAAAGATTACCAAATCCTCTAGCTCATCGCTGCCCACATTCCCAACGCCTTCCCTTCAACATAACCCAGCCTAGTCTCAGCTATTCAGGAGGCGATCGATCGCTTCACCGCCACCTAAAACCGCGCTAAACTAGCAGTACTCCCGCAATGAGGCCAAACCATGAGTCCCCAATTAGAGCAAATTTTGCAGGCGATTCGGCAAAGCCGACGCTGCGCGAACGATCAGCTCTCTCCCGCAGAGCAAGCCCAAATACTTCAACGCCTGACTATGCAAACAGAAAACCCCGCCAGAAAAGTCAGCAGGCTCGTTGGCGTTAGCCTCTCCAACGGAGATCGCTTCTCAGAATTCTTACAAACTGAAGGCTACTACGAAGATGATTATATCCAACAAAGTGTAGCAGATTTGGAAATCTGAGGCACCGCCAGAACTCATCTCAGCCATGAAGCACATACTTCAAAATCAAATCGTTAAATCCTGCCAAACTATAGCTGTTGCAAACCGGGATAGATGACGAACGTTTGTTGTCACAATCACCACCTCTTGCCCTGGATAGCGAGTAGCCAAATCATGCCAAGTTGCACAAATAATCATATCTGCATCCAAATTAAACTCACCTGCCGTTGGCTGCCCGCTAGACCGTGCCGTTGACCAAATATCCGCCGCCAAATCTAGAATTTGATCGCCTACAGACAAAAAATCTATCAACTGATAAAGATCGTCTAGTATCGGGATACCAGCAGCAATCAGACCCTGTTTTTGAGCTAATAATAAGCCCCGGCGCACTTCGTAGTCACAAATTTTAGAGCTAACAACATTAGAACGAATTAATGCTTTGTCAAACCAGCTTTTCAAAGCCAACGTTTCACGATCTAAACTCGGTCGGCATAACTGCCCCAGAACTCCAGAATTAATGATAATAATCATTCTGCACTATAGAGCTTTTGTCCATTAGGACGCTCTGCATCTAAAATCTTTTTAAACGCATCCGATTCCTGCTGAGCATTTTCGTCTCGGGCAAGTTGCTCCCAGCGGTTATTAAAGTCCTTGAGCCTTCTGACCAAATCTTCGGTATCTTTCTCTGGAGTGTTTATCTCTAAGTTAATTAGTTGAATGGATTGGGGCATGACAAAACCTCGAAAGTAACAACAACTTCTTCACCTATCTTAGCATCTAATCCTACCGTCAAGCCCCACACCTCCAACGCAACCAAACCTCGGCTATCCAAGAAATGATTCTTCGTTGGAGAGGCTAGTGCCAACAATTCTCGTTGCCGAGACACTTTGCGATCGCTCCATCGCTACCTAAAACCGCGCTAAACTAGCAGTACTCCCGCAACGAGGCCAAACCATGAGTCCCCAACTAGAGCAAATTTTGCAGGCGATCGATCGACTTATGGAAGATTACGGATGCTCAATAGCTTCACGATCAGCTAAAATTATTTTATGGTTATAATCTCAGCCCACTAAATATTTATGAATGCTTACAAAATTCGTTCGATCGTGAAAGCAGATGGCTCGATCATCCTAAAGGGACTGCCCTTTAGCATTGGTAAGTCAGTAGAGGTCATTGTACTGGATGATGTATCTTCGCCAGAAGTAGCAAGCCCTAAACCAGATGAACGCTGGAAATTGTTGCAAGGCTCTGTCACCCGCTACGATGATCCATTCGAGTCAGCTATTCCACTCGAAGATTGGGACGTATTGAAATGATTCTGCTGGATACTCACATTTTAATTTGGTGGATTGATGACAATCCAAAACTATCTCAACGCCATCGGCAGATTATTCAAGAACGACAAAATGATGGGCTAGGTATTAGTATCTATTCCTGTTGGGAAATAGCTAAACTGGTAGAGTACGGCAAATTAGAGTTGAAGTTTTCTATTGAAGAATGGCTAGAAATCGCGCTATCTCACCCGAATTTACAGGTGATCGACCTCACCATCCCGATTATTATTAAATCGACGCAATTACTAGGCTTCCATAAAGATCCAGCAGACCAAATTATTGTCGCAACCTCCATAGTTCTAAGCATTCCTTTACTAACAGCAGATGCAAAAATTATTGCCTACTATGATGCCATAACACTGAGTTAAATCGCTCCTCTACCCCAGAAAACCAAATGTTTCAAATCACTCCTAGAACGAGATAGCTGCATAGTTATCCTCAAAGATGTACCCGCCGATGTCTGCGAAAATTGTGGAGAATATTACCTCAGCCAAAGCATCACGGCAGCAATTTTGTCTCGTGCCGAAAAATCGATTGATCGGCAATCCGAAATCGAAATTTTGCGCTTTGCGGCATAGCATTTTTAGATCTATCAATTCTTGTTGCCAAAAATCGCTTCATCGCCACCTAAAACCACGCTAAACTAGCAATACTCCAGCACCGAGGTAAAACCATGAGTCCCCTCCTTCAGCAAGTTTTAACCGAAATTGATCGCCTAGAACCCAGCGAACAAATCAGCGTTATGAGCCACCTAGTTGATCGCCTCAACTCTTTCGTCACACAGACCGTGCCTAAAACCGATCGCCCAACACCACCTCTAGCAAAGCAGCCCAACCAAATTGGTCGCCAAGAACTACTCGGCTGCGCTAGCGGTCTCATCAGCATGAGAGCAGATTTCGATGAACCATTAGCCGATTTTCAAGACTACATATAATGCGCTATTTACTCGATACCCATACACTCATCTGGTTGTTTGAAAACAATCCACAGCTCAGCGATCAAGCAAAACTCATCATCGCTGACGAAAGTAATGAACTTTTTATCAGTATCGCCAGTTTATGGGAAATGACCATCAAAAGTAGTTTAGGCAAACTTGATCTGAGCTTACCCCTCTCAGAACTATTCGCTCAAAAGCTGATCCCCAGCGACATCCAAATCCTACAAATCCAATTGCAACACCTAGCTGTTCTTCAAGAACTACCCTTTTATCATCGTGATCCCTTTGACAGAATTATTATCGCCCAAGCAATCGCCGAGAACATAACCCTTCTCAGTACTGACAGAGTTTTCAAGAATTATCAAGTAACTTGTGAATGGTAAACCCCCAGCGCCCCCAACTAACCTAGCTTCAGCCATTCAGGAAGCGATCGATCGCTTCACCGCCATCTAAAACCACGCTAAACTAGCATTAATCCTTCAACGATGCTAAACCATGAGTCCCCAACTAGAGCAAATTTTGCAGGCGATCGATCAGCTCTCTCCCACAGAGCAAGCCCAAATACTCCAACGCCTAACTGAGCAAACAGAAAACCCTGCCAGTTGGCGTTAGCCTCTCCAACGGAGATCGCTTCTCAGAATTCCTACAAGCTGAAGGCTACTACGAAGACGATTACATCCAACAATCGGCAATCTGAAGTCGAAATTCTACGCTTTGCAGCATAGCGCTATTTTTTCTGAAAAATCGCCTCTTTTAAAACCTACCACCCAGACCAAGAAAATTTAGCAGGTACTATTTAGAGTGCGATCAATCACTTCACGGAAGATTAAGAATGCGATAAGATCGAGATACATTCCACACACTGTAAATATCATTGAGGACGATCGTGTCAACAACAGAAATTATCTTTTTAGTAGAAGAATCTCCCGAAGGTGGCTATACAGCGCAGGCTCTCAATGAGTCGATTTTCACCGAAGCTGACAATCTAGAGGCATTGAAAGTCATGGTCAAAGATGCCGTGAATTGTCATTTTGATACATCTGAACATTGCCCAAAAATCATCAGACTACATATCGTCAGAGAAGAGGTTTTTGCAGCGTGAAAGCTCCGAGAGACTTATCCAGCACCCAATTAATCAGGCTACTATCTAAATTTGGCTATAAAACTACCCGTCAAACTGGTAGTCATATTCGTTTAACCACTCAAGCAAACGGACAGCATCACGTCACGATTCCGGCTCACGATCCACTCAAAATCGGGACTCTAAGTGCTATTTTGCGGAATGTCGCTGAACACTTCGGTCTGACTAAAGATGAGTTTCTAGAACAAATGTTTGGCGAGTAATCATAGTTAAGATGTAATGCTACCGTCATCTCTAACATTCTGACTGGTAATTTGATAGGGGACAAATCACTACTTCATCAACACTGCTAAAACCAGCCGCTGATAAATCAGTAATACTAATATCTAATGCCTAAGGTTGATAAGTAGCAGTAGTAATCATCGCCATCGCCCCCTTCTGCATTGGAGTATTGAACATTCCCGCATCCGAAAGAATCAAAGCTAGCCTCCATTTTGTTGAACCGCTATCTGTAAAGCTTCGATTTGTTGTAGCCATCGATCGAACAATTTACATTCTTTGCGAATAGTATCAATGCCTATTTCTAGACTGGCAAGTGAACCATGAATTGGCACCCATCGTCTTGGTGCATAATACGGGTACAGCCAAATCGATCATGGAATTTTTGGTGGTCGGCCACGTCATCGCGGTGAGTGAGATACATGCATTTTACGCCGCCCAATGATACACACCCTCGGCCACTGCCCAAAACAACCAGAGCTAGTAAGCGAGATAAGGAGCTTCAGGGTAGAATGCAAGAGACTTCTGTGCTGTGCCATATGCCTCCTGCCGACTATTCTGACCGAGATGTCCGTGACCTGTTCGATCGCATTGCCCCTGTATACGATCGACTCAATAATGACCTGAGCCTGGGTATTCATTGGGTCTGGAAGCAGATGGCTGTCACTTGGAGCGGTGCCCAGCCGGGGGATTGTTGTTTAGATTTGTGTTGTGGCAGCGGCGACATTGCCCAATTGTTGGCCAAACAGGTGGGCAAAAAGGGGCAAGTATATGGTGCCGATTTTGCCACAGCGCAGTTAGAAAATGCGGCGCGGCGGGTGGAAAAGATTTATTTACCCTGTGCGATCGAGTGGGTAGAGGCCGATGCTTTGCAGTTGCCTTTTGCTGATAACTTTTTTGATGCGGCTACTTTGGGCTACGGTTTACGGAATGTGGTGGATATTCCGCGCTGCTTAACAGAGCTACGACGGGTGTTGAAGCCGGGAGCAGCAGTGGCAATTTTGGATTTCCATCGTCCTACTAATGTGCTGGCTGCTAGTTTTCAGCGCTGGTATTTAGATAACGTGGTGGTGCCGACGGCGCGTCGTTATGACATGACTACGGAATATGAGTATCTGATGCCCAGCGTAGAGCAATTTCCGGTGGGTGATGAGCAGGTGGCTCTGGGGCAAAATGCTGGTTTTGGGGTGGCTCGGCACTATTCGATCGCTGGTGGCATTATGGGAGTTTTGGTACTACAAAAATAGTCATCAGATTTTTTGCCTAATGAACTGCAAACATTTTTTATTTGAAGGTTTAGGGATCGAACAGGATTTGCTCTGATCGATCGATAGCTTTCCGCACCTGATTAAAACCAGTGCCACCATAGCTATTTCTAGCCGCCACCACCTGTCGAGGCTTAATGGCATCATAAATATCATTCTCAAAAGCCGGATGAATCGCCTGCCATTCTGCCAAAGTCAAATCCTTCAACAGCTTATTAGCTTGGAGGCAAGTCTTGACCACCTGTCCCACCATGCCATAAGCCTCCCGGAAAGGAACCTGCTTAGTCACCAAATAATCGGCCACATCAGTAGCATTTGAGAAATCTTCATTCACTGCCTCTTCCAATCTTTGGGGCTGGAATTCCAAACCCTCTTGAAACAACACAATCATCGCAGTCAAACAGACCTGCACAGTTCTCACCGCATCAAACAGTCCCTCCTTGTCTTCCTGAAGATCTTTGTTATAAGCCAAGGGTAAACCCTTCATAATGGTCAGCATCGCCTGTAAATGACCAAAGACCCGTCCGGTTTTGCCCCGTACCAGCTCTGCCACATCTGGGTTCTTCTTTTGGGGCATGATGCTAGAGCCAGTGGCACAGCGATCGGTTAACTTAATAAACCCAGCCTCCTGAGTCGCCCAAAAAATTACTTCTTCGGCGAGGCGGCTGAGATGCACCATGATAATGCTGGCCGCACCCAGGAACTCAATCACAAAATCTCGATCGCTCACCCCGTCCAAGCTATTGGCATAGATATCGGCAAAGTTTAATAAGTCAGCCGTGAAAGCCCGATCGATCTTCAAAGTAGTCCCAGCCAAAGCTCCACAGCCCAAGGGCGAGATATTGACTCGCTTGCGCACATCACCCAGTCTTTCCCAATCTCGATCGGCCATTTCAAAGTAGGCCAGTAAGTGGTGAGCAAGGCTAATCGGCTGGGCGCGCTGGAGGTGGGTGTAGCCAGGAATGAGGGTTTCCACATTTTCTTTAGCCAGATCGAGCAATACTTGCTGCCAGTCCCGGAGCTGCTGGCGAATAATATCTATTTGGGCACGCAGATACAGACGAGTGTCGGTGCCTACCTGGTCGTTGCGAGAACGGGCTGTATGCAGCTTTTTACCCACATCGCCTACAATAGCAGTCAGTCTTTTTTCGACTGCGAAATGCACATCTTCTAGGTCTAGACTAATGGGGAGATTACCAGCGCGGTGTTCTTGGCGGATTTGTTGGAGTCCAGCTACCAGTTGCTCAGCTTCGTCATCGCTAATGATGCCAGTATGTGCCAGCATTTGAGCATGAGCGATCGAGCCATCCAGGTCATATTCAATAAGCTGAATATCGAAGCTAATACTGGCGTTGAATTCGACGATCGCGGGATGCAGTGTTCCGTCGAAGCGTTGGCTCCAGGTCTGTGACATGGCGGTGCCCTATAAATCTTTGGTCTTTAGCATTTTAGCGGCTTGTGGTCTGCTGCTGATTGCCCTCTGCTGATTTACTGTGGCTATTCTGATATTTTTTGGTAGACAGCACAAAGACGGCTAGGAGTCATAATCTTGGCATGAAACATAAAGTTGGCAGGCACGTTGATGATCACATGGTCAGGAGATTTGAAGTATTGCTCAAAGCTGGCGGGCATTCCGTGGGGAGTATTAGCGCTGTAGGGCACTGGCTGAAATAGCTGTTCAGTAAATTTTACGGCGCTGCATTGGGCTTGAGAAGTGACTTGTTGCATGAATGTTTCGCTGGTCAAGGATTGAAATAGGTCTGCCTGGGCAGCAGGTTCGAGGATGAAGCTGCCATCAAAGTTATCAATGATTTTAATTTCCATGTGGATCTGAGGAGGAACGAGAGGACACGGCTTTCATTATGCGCAAGAAGGCGATCGGCTGCTTTCCACTGTTATGAATCTTGA
>JAYSRP010000315.1:0-10190 GCA_043721015.1 Synechococcales cyanobacterium
TTAAACGGGCACTAATTAAACGAATTTCTCCGTTACGTTCTGTGTGAGATACAACCAAAAGACGCTGAGAACTTGATAGTCCTGTCGTCAGGAAGCGAAGTTCACCGATAGAATGGTCAGGATCGGAAATCGTCACAGCGAGAGGATCACCAAATACTGTAACAGCTTCTTCAAAAGATACACCGTGCTTCTCAGCATTATCGATCGCCTTAATTGGATTCCACTGAAAACTCATTAGCTCTATTGTAATTTCAATCTAATTGAAGTCAACAGAAACCAGCTTAGCATCACTGATACAAATCTCAACTATTCCCTAAGTCATTCATAGTGTCGAGGCGTATACACCCAGGTCTTTTGGTGAGGTTGCTGGATAATCCTAGTTTTGCTGGAACCGATTATAATTACCGTGCGCATATCGGCATCACTGCCTACCAATGTCCCCAAAGTCTTGGTGGCAATTCGCTGCCCTGGGCGACCCACATCCTTCGCCAAAATCACCGGCGCTTTTGCCGATCGATGACGCAACAACAGCTCGATCGCCTGATCTAACTGCCAAGTACGCTGACTAGAAATCGGATTATACAAAGCAATCACAAAATCTCCCTGCGCCGCCAACTCCAACCGCCGCTCAATTTCTGCCCACGGCTTCAAAATATCAGACAGCGAAATCACACAAAAATCATGACCCAACGGCGCACCCACCAAGGCCGCCGCCGCCTGCATCGCCGACACCCCCGGACAAATTTGTAGTTCTACTCGATCCCACTCTGGATTGTGGTCTCGATCGATTGCCTCCAACACCGCCGCTGCCATCGCATATATCCCCGGATCACCAGAAGAAATTACGGCAACCGATCGACCTGCCGCTGCTAAATTCAGCGCCAACCTTGCCCGATCTAGCTCCACCCGATTATCCGAATCATGACGCTGTTGCCCCCGTCGCCAAGGTTCCGCCTGGTTTAAATAAGTGGTGTAGCCCACCCAATCTGTGGTGTTTTCTAAAACCGCCTTAACTTCTGGAGTGAGCCAAGCCGCCGAGCCAGGGCCGGTGCCTACCACCCAGAGTTTGCCCAGTGGCTGACCGATTTGTTGGATGTCTACGGGAGCCGCTGATTGATACAAGGTTAGTCGATAGCCCATCAGCTCTTTCTGGATAACTTCATTTAATTCAGATAAAACTAATGATTCACAGATTCTTAATGGAATTTTGTAGTTATGAGAGATCGATCGAATCCCTTCATCTCCAGCAAACTCTTTAGTAGTAACGACACCGGCTAAAGATAATAAAGATAGCGAATTCTCAAAGAACAGAGATTCGATGGCAGCTAGGAGAAGACCCTCATCCCCCAGCCCCTTCTCCCAAGACGGGAGAAGGGGAGCCGGAGCAGAAACCAGATCTACAAGCGAAGTCTCTTGCCCCCTCTCCCCACGACCTGCCAGACAAGTGCCCGAATGCATTCGGGCAAAACTGTCGCAGGTTGGGAGAGGGCTGGGGTGAGGGTCTTCCCTTTGAATTCCTAGCACTAAAGATTTTGGATGATAAACCAATGTATCCGCTGGAATATCTATAGATCGATCGGTCACCAAAATCTTCAACCTCGCCACATCACTCACCGGCAAAGCGCTCTCTACCAACCAAGGAGCATCACCCTCAACACACACCACTTCCCCTGCAATGCAATCTGCCAAAAACTGCTTGCCCGCATCAGGATTCGCTAGCACGTAGCCAGCCGGTGGCGATAACAACGCCGTGCGAAACAGCAAATTTCCTGTAGTTGTAATCGCCGGAATTATTGCTAAAGCAACCCCGATCGAACTAGCCAGCTCATTCGCCCCATGTAAGCCACCCAACAGTGGCACCACCGCACTGCCGTCGCTAGCCACCGCAATCACTGCAGGCTCATGTTGCTTGTTGCCCAGAACAGGAGCCAAAGACCTAATCAAAATCCCTGCTGCACAGAGTCCCACGATCGGGATATCTTGCGCAAACAGCTCCTGCACCATCGGCTTAAAATGCTCAAAGCTCACATCTACCCCAGTAGTGCGCTTGGCCGAACCATACAGCACCGCACCGGGCAACGCCACCATCAAGCGCCGCGCCGTCTCCACACTGGCCTGATTCAACACCAGCACCGCAATCTTAGCCATTTTGCCATTCCCACTGACTAGGAATCACAATCATGGCAAAATAAGGCACCTGAGTCGGGTCTACGTCCTGAATCGGCACAATATTTTGGCGAACGCTTGTTGCTCTTTCGATATATAAAGCTCGATCGAACAACCCAATCTCTTTCAGCACCTCACAGACCTTAGTAAAATTGCGACCCAGTTTCATAATCACCGCTGCATCGGCACCCCGCAATCGATCGGCAATCACATCAGCGGGCAGAGTGCCCATAATTGCCATAAACACATCGTTCCGGTAAGTCAAAGGTCGCCCCAACATTCCGGCACTGGCCATCACCGAAGAAACACCGGGTACTACTTCTGTGGGAAATCGATGAGATAAACGGTTAAAAGTATACATAAATGTGCCAAAGAAAAACGGGTCGCCCTCACAGAGCACCGCCACATCTCGACCAGCACTCAAATGCTCTGCCAAATCTTCGGCCATCTTGTCATAGTAGGGCTGAGAAGATAGCTCTAACTTAAAGGGCAAGACCATCGGAATTTCGATTTGTTCGGGTTTGAGGTACTCGGCGACGATCGACCGCGAAATGCAGCGACCGTCCGGCGAAGCGGGGTAAGCCACTACTGGCACCGCTTGTAGAATTCGATAAGCCTTGAGAGTCAGCAACTCTGGATCGCCAGGGCCTAAACCTAATCCATATAGTTTTCCAGATTCAGTCATTTATTCGGCCTCCTGAGCCAAAGCATTTACCGCCGCCGCCGCCATAGCACTACCGCCCCGGCGACCGTGCAGGGTAATAAAAGGCACACCGCGACTGTTGGTAGCTAATTCCACTTTAGATTCCACCGCCCCCACAAATCCTACGGGTAAGCCCAAAATCAAAGCCGGTCGCGGTGCTCCTGCATCCAGCATTTCTAACAATCGAAACAGCGCCGTAGGAGCATTACCGATCGCCACGATCGAGCCAGCTAAATGGGGCAGCCAAAATTCTAGAGCAGCAGCAGATCGAGTATTCCCAATCTGCTGTGCTAATCCCGGCACCCGCTCATCTCGCAAAGTACAAATCACCTCGTTATCAGCAGGCAGCCGCTTGCGTGTCACTCCATCCGCCACCATGTGAGCATCACACAAAATCTTCGCCCCAGCCGCCAAGGCTTGCCGCCCCACAGCCGCCGCACCAGGGGAAGCCGCTAAATCCTGAGCAATATCAGTCATCCCGCTGGCATGAATCAACCGCACCGCGACTTTCTCTAAATCCGCCGGGATGGTAGAGAGATCGGCTTCGGCGCGAATAGTGGCAAAGGATTTATCATAAATGGCCGAACCATCACGGATGTAGTCTAAAATTCCTTTTGAGGTGGGAGGCAGTTTAAGCATGGAAGAGTTGTAAAAGAGTAGATAGGTCGTGGCGATCGGTAAAATCCCGGAAAGAAGTAGTCGGGCTATGGGCTTGATGCACTTGCAGCATTTTTTGGATAGTGATTAATGCTCGATCGGCTGGCATGGCTGAATACAAGTATCGTCCAAAGATTATGCCAAATTCGTGTAGATAGATTTCGTAGCCTTGGCCGGTGCCTTTGAGGGCAATATCACTAGCCACCGGCTGAGCACAACCTTTATCACAGCCGCTGATATGAATTTGGACAGGGGCAGTCAGAGTCAACTGGCGAATTGCCGCCAGAGCATGATTTTGACTATCAATCACCGCCGCTGCGCAGCCCAAAGTACCCCGACAAGCAGCGATCGAACCGGCTGAATGCTTCGGATTCACACTCAGCCCCAGTCGCTCTAAAGCCACAATCACCGGCTGGATCGCTGGCAAGTTAGGCAAAATGATATTTTGCCAAGGCGTAAGCCGAATTTCGCTATTGCCATGGACTGCGGCGATTTCGGCTAAGCCTCTAAGTTGATCGAGAGTCAACCGCCCCAAAGGTAACACTACTCCCAAATAAAAATATTCAGACTGCAACTGAGAATGAACACCCAAATACTGATAGCCCACCTGGGGTATCTCCACAGTTTCCCTGGTCAACTCGGCACCAGGACAGTTCGCCCGCAGCCAGTCTAGACCCCACTGCTCTACTAAATGACGAAAGCGCGGCTTGCTAGAACGACGATGCTCACTGGGTACAGGGGTAATCGAGCCAGAGTGCTGTAAATACAGATCAGACAAGGTAGCAAAAACTTCCACCGACTGCTCTAAACCCCAAACCAACCGGGTATCTAACATCTGACCATTAGACATTCTGAGCATTAGCCGCAGACCAGAAGCCCGCGCCAGCAGCAAAAGGTCATTGGGACGCTGCCCGATCGACAGCGCTTCGCCCCCATCGATCCCCACGCTAAACTTGGCGCTCAGACCAGTTAAATGGGGGCTACTAGAGATATAGGAGTCGATCGATTTCACCAAAGGCCGCGTATCCACCAACATCTGGGGGTCAATGCCCGCCGTAGGACTAGCCATGATGTTCCGAAAGCGATCTACAGAAGTAATTGGAGCCGCCAAACCCACCGCTTGCAAAGCAGCAAAGTCGGCTTGCTCCAAAGATTTTAAAAGAAGCTGGATGTTCGATCGATTGGTAACTTGCAAATCAACAGCTCCCAACTTGGCGGCGAACTCAGCCAAAACCAACGCCTGCTGACTGCTCATTATTCCACCGGGCACTCTGACCCTTGCCAGCATTCCATCCTGGGCAACAGAGGGCGTAAACAGGCCGGGGCAAAATATAGATTCCGAACCATCAGGTCGGGCTGAAACAGATATCACACTAACTGTTCTGTGCGACGCAGAACTCGAACTAAATAATGCTGCTTGGTGTTCTGACTTGTGAGCGCCATGATTTCTTCAAGGCGGCTCCTTTACAGTTGCGGCACAGTCTCGGAATACTACCGAATTTTCCCGAATACAGCTTCAGCAGCTTACCATAAGGAAAGAAGCCGGGGTTGTGTTCGATCGTCTTTCTTCATGTCCTAGCCGAACTCCTTAGTGGTGCAGGGAACTCCTGAAAAGCTTGCGGAGTGTGGATGGTAGAAGAAAGGGGCGAAAGCGTGGGAAACTGATTTTACCAAAAAAAAGACCCACTGGAATCAATAAATGAGTACGCCCCAACTTCATCGTCAATTATCTCTCTCCGGGTTGCTTTATCGGTATTGAAGTCACTTAATAAGGGATGGTCAAATCTTATAAGGCTGTACCAAATTCCCTGTGATCGGTGTGCCTTTTTTACTGGGGAGTTTAACCTCAAATGTACTGTTCACCCGTGCAAAGCGCTTAATGAAAAGGCAATTAATTGTCTAGATTATGCGCCAGTTACTAAGCCGCCCATTTGGTCACGCTGGTCCAAACCCTAGTGCGAATTTGACCGTAAAATAGATTTTTTATGAGGCATACACCTGAACAATACAAAAAATCATCATGGCATTCGACAATAGGCAAAAATCAGGATACACTTAGGATATACATAAGAATTCTTAGCTATGACTAGTATTGTGAATCAATGGGGTAACAGTTTAGGTATCAGGATTCCTCAACCTGTTGCCAGCAAGGTTGGCTTTACTGCTGGCACCATGGTATCGATCGAAGTGGTAAATGACACGATCGTCATTGCGACTGCCAAAAAAAAGTATTCTCTTGATGAATTACTGGAGGGGGTAACTCCTGAACTGGTTGGTGGTGAATATGATTGGGGTGAGCCGGTTGGCAAAGAAGTATGGTAGCCAAAAATAGGTATGTGCCCGATCGAGGCGATATTGTAAAGTTCGATTTTGACCCAACTCTGGGTCGAGAACAAGCTGGGTATCGCCCAGCCCTAGTCATCACAGAAAAAAACTTCAATAAGGCTACTAGTTTAGCTTTGGTTTGCCCAATCACCAGCAAGATAAAAGGTTTCAACTTGGAAGTGATTTTACCGGATGGCTTAAATACTACTGGGGTAATTCTGGCTTTTCAGCTTAAAACTGTTGATTGGGTTGAGCGCGAGATTAAGTATGTGGAGTCTTTGCCTGCGGAAACAATGGAGGAGGTTGCCTCTAAATTACATACGCTCATTGGTTAGGATCAAATGCAATCAATAGAACAGCAATTGCCTCAAATTGACCAATGGCGAGATGCTCTAGAAAAAATCTTGCAATACTATGCTGATATTCCTTGTCGTTACGGAGAAGTTTTGACTTACTTGGTTGTTAGCCGCGATCGCAATCATTACATGCTAATTCAGGAAGGCTGGGAAAATACTCGCAGAATACATGGCACCATTGTCCATGACGAAATTCGCAATGACAAGATATGGATTCACTATGATGGTATTGAAGATAGTGTCACGGAAGAACTTGTTGCGATCGGAGTACCAAAAGACCATATTATTCTTGCTTTTCATCCACCTCATATTCGGCAACATACTGGATATGCGATCGACTAAACTATTTGACTCACTATTTTGTCTTTCTGTAACAATTAACTGTTTGCTGTCCATCATCACAAACTCATTGAATTACAAAACTGAGCTGGGCGGCACTTCGTTCAGATAGCTTTTGAGGTATTAAGGATGAGTCCCAAAGAAGCCATTATTCAAGCGAATCGCCGTTGGCGACACTCTGCGAAAGTTCAACTCCCTACTGCGAAGTTGCCGGAGCTGTTGGTGTTTATTCAAAATTTGCGAGAGGCCACGGTTACGGGGCAGTGGTCGGGGGCTTTGATGGGTGAGTCAAGTCCAAGAGTCTCGTGCATTTTTCATTAAATAAGTTTAATAGCCGCTCTCCGGCATCCACATTTTTCTGGGCAAAGTAGCTAGAAATATCATCTAAGTCTCGGAGTGACTTGGGTGAGAGGATACAGCGGTTCGTCATGACTACCCTTATGATTGCCGGAACTTACTGCGCAATTGGCTCATTGCAATATCCAGCGGGATTCCTTCTCCACGATCGATTTCGGCTTGGGCTTCGTTAATTTTGGCTCGTGTGTCTTCTACCCAAGCATCATATTCTTGATATTGAGCATCTAATAGCTGGAAAGCTTTATTCAAGACTTCATCAGGTGTACTGAAGCGCCCAAGTGATAGTTGTTGTTGAATGAATTGCTGCTGTTCGGGGTTAAGAGCGATCGAAGTCATAATTTTTCTCCATGCTTGTTACTAGTTTAGCAAGATTCGCTGGCTTTACAGAGCGGTAATTTTTGATGTGTTGCTGGGTGTTTCTACTTAGCTTTAATGTTAGATGGATGTTTTGGCGATGGAGCTGATGATTTTTAGGGCTTCTTGCTGGTCTGCCTCGTCGTCACATTGGTTAAGTTGGGCAAACATATCAGTATTAATTCTCTGCCAACTACTGATTAGTGCTTCCTTCGCAACTATCAACTCTAGAATGCCACCGGGCAAACCCAGTGAGCCATCTGCTGAGCAACATTGAGGAACCTACTGAACGGCTGAGAAGATGCTCTAGAAGTTCCGCTGCTTTTTTGACATCAAGCATTTCGCAAATCTCCTTAGAAAATTACATCAAATCTTTTTGCTCCAGAAATTTTCTAGATACTGCTGAAGTTGTACAGCGGTATTTACTTTGGGTTTTGCGATCTCAAACAACTCTCGGTCTTCGCGAGTCACTTTTACCCCAAGAGCATTTTCTAGAGCCACCTCAAATGAATCAAATATGGGATCATCAATAGGATCTGAATTGCCATTGTTTGGGGGCATAAAATTGAACATGACCTCGATCTTACCGTCATCATAAACTCGAATCTCTGGTTCGCCGTCAGAATCAAAACCTTCAACAAGCATTACTTGATAGTCTTCCATAATTTTCTCCATTAAAGTAAGTGTTCATTTTAAATCATAATCACTCCTCATCATCCTCTTCCCAATCCAACGCTCCACACCATTCACTTGTAACCCTGGATCGATCGAAATCGCCGTAACCGTAGCATTTTCCACCACCGTATTACCCACCAAAGTATTGTGAATCGCCTCAAACTTCGACTCATCCTTAAAAATGCCCTCGAAATGCACAGTCACATGAAAATACCTCTCAATCACCTCCCCCTCCGACGTTTTTTCTACCGCCAACGTAGGAATATTTTGACTTTCTTCGGCTATCTGGCGATACTCAGCGGCCAATTGTTCTAAAGCGATCGCCAGTGCATGTTCTGGGGTTTGGCCGTCACACAAAATGTCGGTTACAGGAGCACCATCGATCGATGGCATTCCTCGTGTCTTCAGCGAACGAGATAGCTGACAAATATACTTCCCTGCCTCTTTGGCAAGAACTGTAATTCCCAAAGCACCGGTAATTTCACTGTTATCGTCACTTTGAGGGGTAATCGCTAGAATCATTTGCTTGGTCTGATCGACCTTCTCTGCTTCCGAAATTTCCGGTTCCCCATATTTCGCTTCCAACTTTTTAACCGCCCGCAAATACTTCGTTTCGTTCTCAATTACCTCCTCCATAAACTTGCCATCCCAATAGCCATAAATGACATGGCTGGCACCAACATGCCGAAAGAAGGGCTTGATTTCTGGCTGAAGAATAGGTAAATATCGAGATTGCGCTTGCAAAAATCCCCATAAATAACTTACCAGATATTCAATCTCAGCATTAGAGAATTCATCTTCGATCGGCAGATGAGAAACCCGAAGATCTAGCCCCAAATGTTTATGTTCATCTAAAATCCGACAGAGATTAAACTCCAATCCACCACGATAATCTTCAATACGGAGCAAATGATAAAAAGTTCCAGTTGGTTTATGGATCGCCAGTAGAAACGGAAAAGAGAAAGTTTGCTTCCAATCGTCTATATATTTAGAACTCTTACCGAACTCCTCTTCCATTACTAGCAACACTTTGGGCAAAATCAACTCATCTAGTTTGCCTCGATCCATCGATCCGAGGCTGAGCATAAACAACGAGTTGTACCGAATCGAAAAACTACGCGATCTCAACTGTTTATACTCGGCGTCATTTAACCGCCATAATTCAAAGGTAAATTGGGTGGCATCAAATTGGCGGTGGGGGCGGGGTGAATTTATCATGTCACTCAAGAAAATAGTTCGTCTGTATTTTAATTTATAAGTACTACTATGTCAAGATGCTCTCTCAAAATGACGAGGTGTATAATGGTTAGTTATAGAAAAAACTTGATTCTTATGAGACCTACTCCAGAACAAATAAAGGCAATTATCCACTGGGGACATCAGCATCGTCAGATGTTGAGAGAAAAATATCGTCGTCAATTTGTTGCTTACAGTGCTACTCGGCTTTTAGCCGCCGGAAGTGATTGGGATTTGGTGGAAGCCTTGGCTACAGCAGAGGGTGAACCCTATGTTGTGAAGTGGATTCCTGCTCATACATCGGAATTTCAATTTTTTTGGTTTAAGTTTTATGGAATGGCTAGACACGCATGGGAACCAGAATATTTGGTCACATTGGGAAATGGCTCTATTAGTCACGATGCCTTAATGCTGGTAGATTCTGGTGCAGAATTAAGTTTGATTAGTCGGGAAGTTGGCGATCGATTGGGATTTCGGGTAGCTGACCGGGAAATTTTGTCGGATGGTACAGGTGTTGGGGGCGAAGTACAGTATGTTACTCGGGCATTAGATCTGTCGATCGATGGACATAGCTTCAAAGCTCCAGTGGCTTGGCTGCAAACAGAAATTACTGATGCTCCTTTATTGCTAGGACGAGAGGTAGTTTTTGACTTATTCAACATCGAATTTATCCAGGCAGAAGAAAGGATCGAGTTTAAGTGGAGAGGAACAGCGGAAGAAGTGAGGCCAAAATAAACATCAAATTTGTTTGAAATCATAACTAGCAAAAAACCCCTCGATCGAGGGGTTTTTATATCAGAGGCTAAAAATTAACCGTTGATAGAAGGAGCAGTTAAAGCTACAGGAGTTGCTTCACCAGCAGCTAAGTCCAAGGGGAAGTTGTGAGCGTTGCGCTCATGCATTACTTCCATACCTAAGTTAGCGCGGTTGATGATGTCAGCCCATGTGTTGATTACGCGGCCTTGAGTATCAATTACCGAAGAGTTGAAGTTGAAACCGTTCAGGTTGAAGGCCATGGTGCT
>JAYSRP010000316.1:0-4617 GCA_043721015.1 Synechococcales cyanobacterium
CCATCCCGAACTCAGAAGTGAAACGCTACAGCGGCGACGATAGTTGGGGGGTAGCCCCCTGTGAAAATAGCTCACTGCCAGGCTTAATATTGAAAAGCGAGAAGCCCTTGGACATTGTCTGAGGGTTTTTTGTTGTGGGTTTAAATTGTTGCCCCTACTAGGGCAACATCTCTATGGACGTTCTAATTCGTGGATTAATTTTGGGACGGCGGCCGTGAGAACTTCTGGTCTACCGGTTGTTACCAATACATCGTCTTCGATGCGGATACCAATGCCTTTCCAGCGATCGGCTATTTCTGGCTGATCTTCAGCAGCGATAATATCTGGGGAAATATAGATTCCTGGCTCTACTGTAATTACATTTCCGGGTTGGAACTGATACCAGTTTTCGCTATCAATTCGATAGGAACCAGCGTCGTGAACATCTAAGCCTAACCAGTGACCAGTGCCGTGCATAAAGAAGTTTTTGTATTTCTCCTCTTCGATCAGTTTATCTATTTCACCAGCCAGTAGGCCAATTTCGACTAAACCTTCGGTGATCACTCTGACCGAGGTGTTATGGAAATCATCCCAGGTGCTGCCGACTACTACCTTTTCGATCGAAGCCAATTGCGCCTTTAATACCAACTCATAAATAGTTTTTTGCTCAGGTGTAAATTTACCATTGGCTGGAAAAGTACGGGTGATATCTGAGTTGTAATAGTCGCAGGCACAGCCCGCATCAATCAACACCAAATCACCATTTTCTACCTGACTATTGTTTTCGATGTAGTGCAAAACGCAGGCATTGCCACCTGCTGCCACGATCGAAGGATAAGCCGGACCCATCGACCCATTTTTACGAAATAGATATTCAATTTCGGCCTGAATTTCGTGTTCATAAACCCCTGGCTTAGTAAAAGCCATCGCATGTCGGTGAGCTTCGCCAGCAATCTCGGCGGCTTGACGCAGCAGTTGAATTTCGGCTTCAGACTTAACGCGGCGTAGAGGATGGAGGACTGTGGCGAGATCTTCGATTGACATTGGCCCAGTGCCGCGTTTTTGGTAGCCGTGCAGGGTGCGCTGCCAATGTTTAATTACTTTGTCATTTAGTTCTTCATCCCGACCCATGTGGTAATAAATGCGATCGCCTTTGAGTAAATATTGCTGAATCTGGGCATCGAACTCGCTGATCGGATAGACAATATCTGCGCCATATTCTTCTTTGGCAGCCTCTACACCCACTCGGTAGCCCGTCCAGATTTCTTTTTCCCGGACTTTGGGTTGGATGAATAAAATGAATTTGTGTTCTTCTTGGTGGGGAGCAAAGACGGCGATCGCCTCGGCCTCGTTAAAGCCTGTCAGGTAATAAAAGTCACTTTCTTGGCGGTAAGTGTATTCCACGTCATTGTGCATCACAGCCATCGGTGCGCTGCCCACGATGGCTGTACCATTACCGATCTTGGCCATGAATCGATCGCGTCGCTGTTGATACTCTGTTTGCATGGATATTTACTGAAAGCTGTTAGCCTTAACATTATGCCAAATCCAGTGGCACTTGGAAGGTGCCGTGTTTTGAGTACTCGTTCGGAGAATGTCAATCAACCGCTATTGGTTACAATGATGTCAGAGCAGTTTTGTAATGGAAGAATATCAATGAGTGCTCGATTAGAGGTTGAAGCAGTAATTAAACAGTTGCCAGAAACAGAGGTTCGTGATTTAGCTAAGTGGCTTCAGACATACCTTGATGAAATGTGGGATCAACAAATTGAATCTGATTTGAACAATGGCAAATTAGATAGCCTGATTGCTCGGGCTGAAGCAGATATTGCAAAAAATAATGTGAGAGAACTAGATGAAGTCCTTCACCACATCTGATTTTTGGCAAGCTTATGCTGACTTGTCACCAGAAATGCAAAAGCAGGCGAGAAAAGCTTATCGACTCTGGCAAGATGACCCTTTTTATCCCTCATTACACTTTAAAAAAGTAGGTAAAAACCTTTGGTCTGCCCGTGTTAGCAGTGGGTTTAGGGCATTGGCCTTAAAGAAAGGTGATGATTATTATTGGATTTGGATTGGTACTCATGATGAATATGAGAGTTTCTTGTGAATCATCGGCAGACTATACTACAGATTAATCATTATTCTCAGCTCCGATGGATCTTAAAGCTTTAATTCGTGACGTACCCGACTTCCCCAAGCCCGGAATTTTATTCAAAGACATTACCACTCTCCTGCGAAATCCGGCTGGGCTTAAGCATTTGATTGATGTTCTGGAAGAAAAATGTGCAGCCCTCAAGCCTGACTACATCGTGGGTATTGAATCCCGAGGCTTTATTGTAGGTACGCCATTGGCTTGCCAAATGGAAGTGGGCTTTGTGCCGATTCGGAAACCAGGGAAACTGCCTGCTGCGGTCTATGGCGTTGATTATGAATTGGAATATGGCACCGATCGGTTAGAAGTCCATCAAGATGCCATGCCCAAAGGCAGCCGGGTGCTGATTGTAGATGACCTGATTGCTACTGGTGGCACGGCAGCGGCTACTGGGGAATTGATCAACAAAATTGGTTGTGAACTGGTGGGCTATGCCTTTGCGATCGAACTCAAAGATTTAGCTGGTCGCAATAAACTTCCTGCCGTGCCCATTATTACTGTCTTAGACTACTAAGGTATTGAATCCCCTAAAACCCAATGTCCACTGATTACCCTCGCAACAATAACCCGCTGATTTGGCTACGCCCCTTGTTGCTAAATGAGACCTTTCTCTATGTCACCAAACGGATCTTTCAGGCGCTGATTACGCTGTTGTTAGCCTCGGCTCTGAGTTTTTTGATTGTTCAGCTTTCGCCGGGCAGTTTTTTGGATACTCTGAAGCAGCAGAACGAAAAAATTTCGCCCCAGCGCTTGCTCGAAATTCAGCGACAGTTCGGCTTAAGCAGCGAAAAAACTGTGGGGGCAGCTTTAACCCAGTACTTTAGCTGGCTCTGGCGAGTGGTTTTCTATTGGGATTTTGGACCGAGCATTAGTTACAATCGGCCAGTATCTGAACTGTTGGGGCAAAGAGTTAGGGCAACTGTAGAACTAGCCCTGGCTTCGACCTTAGTGACTTGGTTGATTGCGATTCCTTTAGGGATTTGGGGAGCGGTACATCAAAACAAAGCCAGTGACAAAATTCTGCGGGTATTGAGTTATTTAGGCCAAGGCCTACCTAGTTTTATCGCTGCCTTATTGTTGGTGATGTTGGCACAGTATTTGTCTCCTTACTTACCAGTGGGTGGCAGGACTAGCATTAATCATGAGCAGCTATCGTCGATCGGGCAACTCTTAGATATTGGCTGGCACATGATTTTGCCCACGATCGCTCTCAGCATTACTAGTTTTGCTGGTTTGCAGCGAATTGCGCGGGGTGAAATGCTAGACGTTTTGCGTCAAGACTATATTCAGACTGCTCGGGCGAAGGGTTTATCCGAAAATCGGGTGATTTACCTGCACGCTTTGCGCAATGCGATTAATCCATTGATCACTTTGTTGGGTTTTGAGTTTGCTTCTTTGCTGGGCGGGGCTTTTATTGCTGAGTTCTTTTTTAACTGGCCAGGATTGGGTCGGCTGATTTTGTCGGCGGTGAATGCCAAGGATCTATATCTGGTGATGGGTAGTTTGATGATGGGGGCAGTGATGTTAATTTTGGGCAACTTGATGGCCGATCTGCTACTAAAATCTGTTGACCCTCGGATTAAGTTGAGCGACTTGAAGTAGCAGGTCAAATTTACAAACTCGCGTAGATTCGTTAGATTTGTTCATAACACTGCTAAAAGAAAAATCCTCGCTGCTATGGCCGACACCATCACTAAACTCTCTTATGAAACCCTGCAAAAAGGCAAAAGCTATCTGAGCTTCGCCCATAAGACTCTCAGTATGCAGGTACGCAAGGCACTCAAGCCCAATAACTTGCCTTCTTGGCCGGTGCCGCCTGAGTTAATTGCCAAGCTGCAAAAGCGATCGGCAGATCTCCAAGTCACCGACTGGCAAGATGCCGAAAATGGAGTGTATTCCACCGATTTGTTGTTTGATGAGCCGTGGCTAGACTATTTGGCACAGTATCCAGCGATGGTGATCGATATGCCCAGTATTTGGCAGCGATCAGATAACAAAAAGTATCAGGAGTTCAGCAAAGGCATCGAAACTGAAGGATACCCCAGCTACTATGTGCAAAATTTCCATCACCAAACTGACGGCTATCTGAGTGACTGGTCGGCAAGCCTCTATGACTTCCAAGTAGAAATTTTGTTTGGCGGTACTGCTGATGCCATGCGTCGCCGCATTTTGGCTCCTTTAAAGCAGGGACTGCAAGCTTTTAGTGATACTTCTGCTAGACAAATCAAGATTTTGGATGCGGCCTGTGGCACGGCTCGGACTTTGCGGGGCGTGCGATCGATGTTACCCCAAGCTTCGTTATTTGGCGTAGATCTATCTGGGGCATATCTACGGAAGGCCAACGAGCAACTTGCTGATTTGTCGGGAGACTTGGTGCAGTTGATGCAGGGAAATGTAGAAGAGCTGCCCTACATGGATAATTATTTTCATGCTGTGACCTGCGTATTTCTATTTCATGAGCTGCCAGAAGCCGTGCGGCAAAA
>JAYSRP010000317.1:0-10150 GCA_043721015.1 Synechococcales cyanobacterium
CGGTGCCCAAAAATCACTAGACAGAAAATGTCAATCTATCCTCCTATTTTCGCTTACACCAAAGACAATCGCAACCACTTCAGCCAAATTTGACATCCCTCTGAACCAGATTGCGCCAAAAGCCTTGAATTTGGCGGCAACCGTAACCAAGAGTAAAGCTGAAAGACCTCGCCTCCTTCACTAAAACCACCTCGGATTACAAAAATTTCTAACCCACCCGGTGTAACTAAATCGATCGATGTATTGGCCTCCCATCGTTCCAGTTGCACCGTTTCTCGATCGTCTGAAAACAACGGCAATATACTGACCCCAAGCCGCGTCAAATCAGAAATGTATTGATGGTTTGTCGTGTTTAGCGTAATTTGGGTGCGTTCGCGTAGCGTTTCTGAAGGAAAATCGTCCAAGTCAAATTGCCAGAGCTTAACCAAAATAGTGCAGCCACTGACTGAACCTGGAGTATGGCGAGATGTTGGTGGATTCCGAACGTAGGTACCCACCGGATAATCCCCATGTTCATCCTGAAAAACACCCTCCAAAACCAAAAATTCTTCGCCACCGCCATGGATATGGGGAGAAAACTGACTATTGGGAGCATAGCGCACGATCGATGTCGCCCGCGCCACTTCATCCCCAATACGATCGAGCATCTTCCTTTCTACACCAGGGATCGGCGATGCTTGCCAAGGCATCATCGCCCCATGCACCACCGCCCGTTTGGTAAAGTCAGCATTGAGTTCCATCACGTCATTCTTTCCCCAATAAATCAATAACAATTAGGCACTAAAACTAGGTCGTTGCTGCATTCGATCGTGCCAAGCTTGCAGATGGTTTGCGGTTTCAGGAATCTTAATTTGACAAAAGCCACCAAAAGCCACCCCAGCCAAAGCAGTAATATCAGCCACCGTAAAGCGATCGCCCGCAATATAAGGCTGACTCGCCAATAATTTGTCTAAGTCATTCAGGGTGGCGATCGCTTGTTCTTTCTGTTTTTGGCCCCATTCTGGAATTTGATAGGCTTCAAAGCCCAAACCGGTTGTGGCATGGTGGAAGTAGTTGGCGATCGCATCCATTAAATTCGCTTCCACCCGCCGTTGCATCATGTGAATCACCCCCCGCTCCGTAGCATTCAGCCCAGTCAAAGTCGGTTCGCCTGCCAGATGGTCGAAATACTCAGTAATAGCAGTACATTCAGTAATATAAGTGCCATCATCAAGTTCTAACAGGGGCACAGCACCCGCTGAATTTTTCGCTAGAAATGCTGGCTGCTTATGCTCACCCTGGGGTAAATCGACTTGGACAAATTCGACTTGCTCAGTCAACCCCTTTTCCGCCAGGGCTATGCGTACCCGCCAAGGGTTGGGGAAGGCTTTGTATTCGTAGACTTTCATAGCAGTTCTCCAATTACAGAATTTTGTCTATCTAACGTTCGTTAGACAAATAATGGCGTGAGTCATAGGCAGTTGTCAACCCCCTACCTAACGTTAGATAATAAAAAGTATGAAAGATAATTCTACAGACTATTCAGCAAAGGCGATAGCTCCGCTTGCGCCAAGGGCGGTCGAAATTCTGGAGGCGGCGGAGATACGCATTCGCCGGGGCGGATTTGAAGCTGTGAGCTATCGCGATCTGGCGGCAGATGTAGGAATTAAGGCTGCCAGTGTGCATTACCATTTTCCGCAGAAGGCATTGCTGGGAGCAGCGGTGGTCGATCGCTATAGTGATAAATTGTCAGCGACCTTGGGTCTCGTTGACCTAACTCAAGCAACGACAGAAGAGCATTTACAACGATTATGTAATTGCTATATAGCGGCTGTCCAGAATGAGGGGATGATTTGTTTAGGCTGTATGTTGGGGGCAGAGTCAAAGGACTTGCCAGATGCTGTGTCAGAAGCCGCTAGTCGATTTTTCAAGCGTTTACTAGATTGGATTGAGTTGGTATTGGGCGATCGTGCTGATGCTGCTACATTAGCTGTCCACACGATCGGTACTTTGCAGGGCACCATGATTTTGGCAGTGACCCTAAAACGCCCGGAGTTGATGGATGAGGTCGCTAATCAGTTAAAACGATTAATCACGGTGTAAATGGCACTCAATATTCATAATCAAGAATAGAACGTATATACTATAATGATTGAAGCTTCCGCAAGACCTCACCACTTTATGCCATGACTCCACCGATCGATCACGACCAGCTCTTTCGACAGCTTCTAGAAACCTTTTTCGCAGATTTTGTTGAACTCTTTGCCCCTGCCCTCGCACAATACCTAGACCTTTCTCAGTTAACCTTCTTGCCCCAGCAGTACTTTACTGACATTTTGGATGGCGATCGAAAAGCCATTGATATCTTGGTGCAAGTACCCGTCAAACCTAGCGAAATGGATGCTCAACAATCGGTTCACACAATTCTTTTGCATGTTGAAAACCAATCCACAAGCCGATCTAATTTTGCTCAACGTGTATTTTTCTATTTTGCCGAGCTTCATAGAGAATACCGCTTACCTATCTATCCTATTGCTCTTTTCTCCTTTGATGAACCCCAACGAGCAGAACCCAGCCAATACCGCGTCTCACTCCCGGAGCTAGATGTATTGACGTTCAATTTTCAATCGATCCAGCTCAATCGACTCAATTGGCGAGATTTTCTTCAGTATCACAATCCGGTGGCCGCAGCACTCATGGCCAAAATGAGTATTGAAGAGGAAGATCGTCCCAAAGTTAAAGTCGAGTGTCTACGCTTACTGGCCAATCTTCAGCTAGATCCAGCCAGAAATTTCTTGATTTCTGGTTTTGTAGATACCTACCTGCGCTTGAACCAGAATGAAGAACAGGCTTTCAGGGCAGAAATTGCTAAAATGGGAACAGTTACTGAACAGGAGCAAATCATGGAATTAACTACTAGTTGGATGGAACGTGGATTAGAACAAGAGCGTCGATCGAGTATTTCTAGCTTGATGGAGCTGCGCTATGGCACGATCGATGAACCATTGCTAGCTATTCTTCCTGAACTCATGGCCTTAACTAGCCCTGAATACAACCGTTTACTACTCCAGCTTTCCAAGCAAGAGCTAATTGAGCATTTTAAATCTGCCCAAAATTGATACCTTGTCTCCTCTGAAATGTCTACTCCCGCAACTCCCTACTCAGTTCAGAATCAGTCATTACCCCCGGTGGCTTTGACTGGAGTAGTTGAGCGTATCACTTTTCACTCGGAAGAAACTGGCTATACGGTGGCGCGTTTACAAGCTCCCCGCTGTCATGAGTTGGTCACGATCGTTGGTAATTTTGCAGGTATCCAGGCAGGGCAAACTCTTCAGCTTCATGGCGCCTGGGCGGAGCATCTGCAATATGGGCAGCAGTTTAAGGTTATTCGCTACAACGAGACTAAACCTGCAACCTTGACTGGAATTGAGAAGTATTTAGGCAGTGGTTTGATTAAGGGTGTTGGTCCGGTGACTGCCAGGCGGATTGTGGCGCATTTTGCTCTGGAGACTTTGGAGATTATTGAGCAGCAGAGCGATCGATTGATTGAAGTACCGGGGATTGGCAAGAAGCGGGTACGGATGATCCAAAAAGCTTGGATTGAACAACAGGCCATCAAAGAGGTGATGCTGTTTTTGCAAGGTCATGGGGTTTCGACTACTTATGCGGTCAAGATCTTTAAGCAATATGGGGAGAAGGCGATCGAAGTAGTTACTCGTAATCCCTATCAGCTTGCGGAGGATATTTTTGGGATTGGTTTTCTGACGGCGGACACGATCGCGCGGAAGTTGGGGATTTTGCCGGACTCGCCGTTTCGGTATCGGGCAGGGATTTCTCATGTTTTGACGGAGGCAGCGGAGAATGGCCATTGCTTTTTGCCTCAGCCGGAGTTGGTGGATTTGTCGATCGCTAAGTTAAGCACGGCAGAGTACCCGGCGACCTCGGAGGCGGTGTTAGAATTATTGGACGAGATGGGGCGGCAGCAAGATTTGATGGTGGAAGTGGTGGGGGAGATTCCGCTGTATTTTCAGCCCAGCTTTTTCTATACTGAGCAAAGTTTGGCGAATTTGACTTTGGATTTGCTGCAACAGTCGCCGGTGGTGGATATGGCGCGGGTGCGGAGTTGGATCGATCGATTTACTCAGAACCACAAAATTAGTCTGTCGCCAGAACAACAACAGGCGGTGGAGATGGCGGCGACGGAGCGGGTGATGATTTTGACGGGTGGTCCGGGTTGTGGCAAGACTTTTTGTACCCGCACGATCGTGGCTTTGTGGAAGGCGATGGGGAAGAAGATTGCGCTGGCGGCTCCTACTGGTCGGGCGGCGCAGAGGTTGGCGGAAATGGCGGGGCTGAAGGCTAAGACTATTCATCGGTTGTTGGAGTTTGATCCGGGGACTAGAGGGTTTAAGCGGGGGCTGGAGGAGCCTTTGCCCCATTCGGCGATCGTGGTGGATGAGGCTTCGATGTTGGATTTGTTTTTGGCGAATTCTTTGTTGAAGGCGGTGGCCAAGGATGCTCAGTTGTTGTTGGTGGGGGATATTGACCAGTTACCTTCGGTTGGTCCAGGGAATGTGTTGGCTGATTTGATTAATTCGGAGCGGATTCCGGTGGTGAGGTTGACCCAGGTTTTTCGGCAGGCGGAGGCCAGCGGCATTATTCGGGCGGCTCACCAAATTAATCGGGGGCAGTTTCCGGGTTTGGAGTTGATTTCGGCTACGCCTAAGTCAGATTGCTTGTGGCATGGGGGTGGGCAGGAGCCGGTGCATGGGGTACAGACGATTTGTGAGCTGATTAGCGATTTTATTCCCCAGCAGGGTTTTAATCCGGTGACTGATGTACAGGTGCTGTGTCCGATGACTAGGGGTATTTTGGGGACAAGGAATTTGAATGTGGTGTTGCAGGAGTTGATGAATCCACCCCATCCTGATAAATCACAGCTTAATCGGGGTGATGCTATTTTGCGGGTGGGCGATCGGGTAATCCAATTAAAAAATGACTATGAGCGGGAGGTTTTTAATGGAGATTTAGGGATGGTGGGATCGATCGATTCCACTGAGCATGAGGTAACTATTATGTTTGATGAGCGCAAGGTGGTTTATGACTATGGGGACTTGAATGAGTTGGGGTTGGCTTGGTCGATTTCAATTCACAAGTCCCAGGGTTCGGAGTATCCGGTGGTGATTTTACCTTTGTACATGCAGCATTATTTGTTGCTGTCTCGGAATTTGATTTATACCGGGTTGACTCGGGCGAAGCAGTTGGCGATTGTGGTGGGGTCTAGTAAGGCGATCGGTTTGGCTGTTAAAAAGCATGAGGTGGGGCAGCGGTATACTCGCTTGCAGGAGCGGTTGAAGTTGACTTAGGCATAATACAATTTAACTAGATCTTGCCCAATCTCAACTGTATTTATCCTTCCCCTGTTCTTGCTAATAGCGATCGAATCACAGCTCCAAAAATACGCCACCCAACCAAACTTAGACTGCCTAAACGAGTTGCTAAAAGCAACCGATCCAGTTCCACTTGCACAATGCCGTCAAATAAAACAGCATTCCCTAAAGTCTCGGGTGAATCTTGTGGTAATGGTGGTAGATAAAGTCTTTGCATAGATTGGAATTTCAGCAATTGCCCCAATAGATTAGCTGCTTGAGGATCGTTGGCTGTGATTGGTTGAATACGCAGCAAAGACGCATACTGTCTTCTTCCTGGCACCAAATCACAAGTGGCAGAAGCAACTACAAACTTCATTTCTGTCAGCCTTTCACCTAGTAAATACCCTGACTCGGTGACGATGATATCACCTTGTAGCAATTGAAATCGATCTTCCGTAGCATCGATGATGCCCTGAGCCAAGGCATCATCATATTCTAAAGGGCTACGCACCAAAGCCCCGGCAGTGTTAAACACTTGCTGTCGATATTTGGTTTTTCCAAGACTTTCAGCAAAACTACGAATTAGTTTAACTGCTCGATCATCGTGAGATAAGTCTCTCAATGCGAGTTCTAGGAATGCTAGATTTTCTGGTTCTTCAGGCATTATCTTTAACCCAAAGGGCGCTCGATCGAGGTGGGTGAGAGCATCACTTCATCGGCAGAATCTATTGAAATATCTTCGATCGCTAGAGGTGGAAAATCGGATCTTGTGGGCAGAATGTTGGCCGATCTACCTAACAAAGTGACTGTTTCTACCAGCAGCTCTAAGGTTTCAGAGTCATCAGGATGTTTCTGCACTAGTCGTACCGCCCGTGTAACCACATTTAAACCTTGTTGTAGACGCTCAACATCGCTGGCCATGCCTAGTAAACGCTGAAAGTCTCCTTCAGTGACAATGCGATACTGTCCGGTCTTGGTATGAAGTGTTCCTACGGTGCCAGGAATGATGCTAGTTAAAGCATTTGCACCGGATGTCCGAAACTGCTCAAAGGAATTCCAATGGGCTATGGGGGAGAGCTGTAGAGAATATTGCAGTTCGGCTAGCATAGATGTTTAGGGCTAGGTCTGAATGGTATTCGTTGCTATTTTAATCTTTATCCACTGATTTTACAACGTTAAGCGGTGGAATACTGCGAAATCTTAAGATTAAGGAGCCTTTTCTTGCTGAGTTTATGTTATGACTGTTGGTGATAACATGGAATGAATCATAACTAATCCAACCTATCCCCTCGCACCTGCCAAAATTGGCAATGCCGCTGGGTTCCGCTTGCCAGCTAGTTTCTATCGTGATCACCCGCAGTTTGTCAATGCCACAGGGTGGGTAGAAGTCTTGAGTGATGATACTGTGCTGGTCAAATTAGAGCCACAGCCGATCGAACCAGTCTCAGAGTCAGATGACTTGATGCGGAGAGCGACAAGTCTTGATCGTTCTCTGGTTGGGTTATCCACGGAAAGCTGGGGATAAGCGGGATTGTTATGAGGTATTCACCAAGATGGTTGGTAATGGTGATTTCCCTGACAACTTGCCAGAGTTGTTATTAGCGACAAATTTATAGTTTTACTGAATTGCAAAATGGCAGTTAAACTCTTGCTCTTTCGATCGTCTACTCTGGTTCAGCGTAATTAGAATATTACTCTAGCCGGCATTATTCATGAAGAATGAATTGTCACGGCAATTTGACCACCCTGCGGCTGAAAATTCACCCAATCAAAAGCCAACTGGTACAGAACAGGCGATCAATTTACTTGCGCTTTAACCGATCGTGCCATTCAAACCTTCATCCCAATCACGGTTTAGACCTCCCACTATACCGCTGCCCCCAAGCTTGCAACCAATTAATTAGCAACAGAAGCACCAATGAAATTAGCAGCAACACCGTGCCGATCGCTGTTGCCCCCACAATATCGTAGCTCTCTAAGCTCTGCCAAATCAGCACCGAAGCAATCAGATCCTGAAAAGGTCTATTTGCCGACACCATCACGATCGAACCATATTCCCCCACCGATCTCGAAAAACCCAACGTCACCCCAGTCAAAATTGCAGGCATCAAAGGCGGCAAAATCACCTGCCAAAAAGTCTGGCTGGGCGTAGCTCCTAAGCTCCAAGCAGCTTCCTCGGTTTCTTTTTCCATTTCTTCTAGCACCGGCTGCAAAGTACGCACCACAAAAGGCAACGATACAAACAGCATGGCAATCACTACACCCCAACGAGTAAAAGCAATTTTAATTCCTAGGGTCGCCAACATACCACCAATTAAACCTTTGGGACTATAAATTGTCGCCAAAGTCAGGCCAGCTACAGAGGTAGGTAAAGCAAAAGGTAAATCGATAATGCCATTAATAATCTTTTTACCAGGAAAACTATAGCGTACTAAGACCCAGGCAATTAAAGTGCCAAATACTCCATTAACTAATGCAGTGCCCAAAGCCGTGACAAAAGTTACTTCGTAAGCCGAGAGAGCGATCGGGCTAGTGGCTTTCGCCCAAAACTCTTGAGGATTAATGGTCGCAGCATTGACCAATAAAGCCGCGATCGGCAGCAATAGCATCACTACCAAATAGCCAATGGTAATTCGCCAAGGCCAAGATCTATATAGACTAGGAGATTTTTTGCGATTAACTACAGCAAGCTGGGTCATTTTTTTAAGTTCCTCTCAATCCGATCAAACATGGCATTGTCAGCAAAAAACTGCTTTTGGATGGCAGGCCAACCGCCCAACTTTTGGACATTTGCCGCATTCGTAACCGGTTGATATTGTTGGGCAAATTCCTTTTGGACTGCGGGTAGGATCGATCGAAAGCCCACTTTAGCAAATTCTTGCTGCGCGGTTGGCTCGAACAAGTACTTTACAAATGCCTCCACTGCGGCGCGATTGCCGTGTTTATCGACGTTGGCATCGACTATTGCTACCGGTAGATCGATCGAAATATTCGTGGGCAGTGAAAGATAATCTAGCCTCTCACCTTTTTTCGCAATTAAGATGGCCTCGTTTTCATAGGTCAGCAATACATCTCCCTGACCCTGTTTAAAAAACACGTCACTAGATTCGCGGGCATCTTTAGCCAAGACCACGCTGTTTTGATAAATTTGCTGCATCTTGGCCTCAGTCGGATTATCTAAGCCATTCCACAGCGCCAAAAAGATCCAGCGAGCTGCCCCAGAAGTTTTAGGGTTGGTGGTAATTATTTTTAGCCCTGGACGCAAGAGATCTGACCAAGATTTGATTTGCTGAGGATTTCCGGGCTGAGTAACAAGGGCTACCACCGATTTACTGACGATCGAGCCACCCGGAAACTCTTTTTGCCATCCCGGCTGAATTAAAGGGATGTCTCGAATTTTAGCCGCTTGAATTTTGTTAATGTCTGGCTCTAGAGCCAAGGCCACCACGTCAGCTTCTAAGCCAGCAATCACGGCTCTAGTCTGGGCACCAGAGCTACCATAGCTTTGGCTAAATATTACGGTTTGCTTGTGGTCTTTTTGCCACTGTTCGGCGAACTTATCGGTAATTTGCTGATAGGCGGTTTTAGTGACGCTGTTAGAGACCAAGACAATCTCTACGGTATTTTGAGCGCAGCTATGTAAGCCAAGAAACAGTAGACAGCCCAAAATAGCAAAATATTTGCTGAAGCCCAATCTTTGCCAAATCTTTTGCCACCACTGCATTCTTGATTCCTGTAGAAGTATCCAGCCTTTTATCTTAGTAGAAAGCTAGATCCCAAGTAAAGAGCCAAAATTCGCCTGTAGGAAGATTTTATTTTTTTGGGAGTGGTCGATCGAACCTGGGTATGATATATTTAGAGAAGTTTGCTGGTGTAGCTCAGTTGGTAGAGCAGCTGATTTGTAATCAGCCGGTCGGGAGTTCGAGTCTGTCCACCAGCTCTGTTTCGGTAAAATCAAAGAAGGGTTTAAGATGATGCATCATCTTAAACCCTTCTTTGATTCCCAGTGTTGCTCGGGATTATCAAGTAAGGCTTATTCACGTATCTTGAATTTTATAAATTTATGGAATAAAGGCTCAATTGTCTCGTAACCCAGTTTCAGGAAATCTTAGCCCGATCGAACCCTCATTCCCATACCAGTAAGAGCATTGACCACAAAATCTTGATGACTAATCGAATCCTGAAACCCTAAGATAGTAAGGATCTAAACGAAACCTCATGCAGATACTGGTAAACGGATTGATTAGCGGCCTGATACTGGCAGTATTGGCCTTGGGCTTCACGACGGTCTACCTGCCGCTGAAGATTTTTTATTTGGCGTTGGGTGCGGTGTATACGATCGCGCCTTTTTTGGTGTGGGGGATGATGCAGGCTGGATGGCCTTGGTACTTGGCGAGCGTGGTGGCTATCGGGGCTGGAATTGGAATTTCCCTGTGCTGCGAATGGCTGAACCATTCGCGGTTAGAACGGCAGGGAGCTAGCTCTGGGGCGCATTTGATTTCGTCTTTGGGGATTTATATTGTGGTAGTGCAGACGGTGGCGATGACTTGGGGAAATGAAACCAAGGTGTTGCGGGCTGGTTTGGATGGGGTGTTACAGATGGGAGGTGTGACAGTGACTTATGCTCAGGTAACGGGGGCAATTGTTTCGGTGGTGATGCTAGGGGGTTTTTTGCTGTGGTTGCAGTACAGTCAACTGGGGCTACAGTTTCGGGCGGTGGCGGATAATGCCAGGGAGTTTGCGTTGCGGGGTTATAACGTCGATCGACTGCGGTTGTTGGCTTTTGGGGTGGCTGGAGG
>JAYSRP010000318.1:0-10147 GCA_043721015.1 Synechococcales cyanobacterium
TTCTTCACTTAGGTTTAGGCGTTCTTCAAATGAGAGGGACGCTTTGCCGTCAACACCCGCAGTCTTTTTGCCTGCATTTAGCTGTGTAACTTGCCGAATTGCCAGAAAAATGGCAGCTCGGGATTTGAAAATTAGCTTTTGAAGTGACCGTGCTTTTCGCATGTCGCATTTCGCCATAATTATCGTGTTCAGCAAATAGTCCGAGAGTCAAAGTGGTAAGATTTGCCTTGGCGGGTGCCGTCAATGATGGTGAGGGTAACGGTCATGGGAGGAAGTGTTCATGGATCTAATGGGTATCATGCCACACTTCATTATTGATCGACACTGGCTACCCAAACTAATTAAATCCAGGCGGATGAAGGTTTATTGCTCTTAATACTCGACGGAAATTTATAACTCCTTGACGATTTAAGTAAAGGCGATCGATAGTAGCTCTACCAATTGGACTAGTCCCAATAATTTCAGTAAAATCCATATTCCAAACAAAATGACTTACCCAGAGCTGTTGACGAGGGTTATAAAGTGGAGCTAATTCACCAATAACAGCATCATAGCCGTTTATATAGTCATACTTATGACCATTACAACCAGAACAAAAAAAGGCCAGATTATCTAATTCGTCAGTACCATTTTTGATCTTAGGGGTAATGTGTTCGATTACAAATGGACCCGGCGAAAATCCAACTTGACTAAAACAATATTCGCAACAGTTATTTGCTCTTTCTTGGACAAGTCTTCTTTTCCCGGCAGTCACTCTAGCCATTTGAGTGATTGCCAGAAATACCTAAATCTGCCATTATTTCTGGCAATGATTTGCCGCGTATACTGGCCAACTCCACCAATGCTGTAAGCCTATGAAAACCAGCCTCTTCAATACTGTCATTGATTGCTATTAATTTTTTATGCTCTTCTTCAGTTAGTATGCTAGCTTCACGTTCAGCCTCAAGTGCATGAAACTCTTCCCAAATTTTTGCTGAGATGCCAATATTAATTTTCTTTAACAGCTCTAATTCTCTAGATTCATTTTGTTCTAACAAGATTAGCTTAAATCTTTTACCAGAGAATTCATCGGCATTTTGGACAAGTTCTTCCCAAGTCCCTTCCATCTCTCTTAGTGGCAGCATAATCAAACAACCAAAATATTATAATCTATCCAAATTATACACTTCGTCATTGATGCTGAGCCATGGGGCTTTAAGATCGCCTGATAAGTCACCCCAAACCCACCCGTACCAATTCGATCGAGAATTTGATACCACCCTCGCTTTGATATTTCGCCTCGAAAATGACAGAAATCATCAAATCACCTGGACACTGCTGTTTTGGTTTATCTCTAAAAATGCAGGTTGAAAAATAGCCAACTTAGGATACAATAAGAAGTTTGGTCAAGCAACAGTTAAGGAAATTATATGTCCCGATATAGAGGACCCAGACTCAGGATTGTGCGGCGGTTAGGAGACTTGCCTGGGTTAACAAGGAAAAGTCCCCGCCGCGCCTACGCACCTGGGCAACATGGGCAGAACCGTAAAAAAAGCTCGGAATACGCTGTCCGTCTAGAAGAGAAGCAGAAACTGCGCCTCAACTACGGAGTTACCGAGAAGCAAATGCTGCGCTATGTGCGCAAAGCTCGCCGCGCCAGTGGTTCTACTGGTTTGGTGCTGCTGCAACTGCTCGAAATGCGCTTAGATAACACTGTTTTCCGGATGGGGATGGCTCCGACCATTCCGGCTGCTCGCCAGTTGGTCAACCATGGCCACATCACTGTGAACGGCAAACCCGTAGACATTGCTAGCTATCAGTGTCGTGCTGGTGAAGTAATCACCATCCGTGAAAAAGCTGGCACCAAGCAACTGGTGGAAAATAACCTTCAGTATCCTGGACTAGCCAACTTACCTAGCCACTTAGAGTTTGATAAAAAGACTTTAATCGGTAAGGTCAATGGTGTTGTAGAGCGGGAATGGATCGCTTTACAAGTCAATGAATTGTTAATCGTCGAGTTTTACTCGCGTCAAGCCTAAAGTTTTACTCGCGTCAAGCTTAGAGTTTTACTCACGTCAAGCTTAAAAATTCATCTTTTATACATGGCAACATGTACAATGTCCCTCGCTGGCTCAGCGAGGGATTTTTTTAGATGCTCGACTTAATTTTTCAGCCTCTGCAATATCAGTTTATGCAGCGGGCGATCGAGATTGGCCTATTAGTAGGCATTCTTTGTCCGGTGGTGGGCACCTATTTAATCGTGCAGCGGATGGCTTTGTTAGGGGATGTAATTGCCCATTGTGTGTTGCCCGGTTTATCGATCTCCTACTTTCTGCGGATTGATTTATTGATTGGTGCTTTTATTTCAGGGATTTTGGGATCTTTTCTAATTACTGGCATTCGTACACAGACGCGCATTAAAGCTGATTCGGCTATGGCGCTGACTTTTTCGACTTTTTTTGCCTTAGGCGTGACTTTAATTAGTGTGTTGAAGAACCGGCGGCTGCTGGATGAATTTTTGTTTGGAGATATTCTGAGTATTACTGATATAGATTTGTTACGCACTGGGATTATTACTGGGGGGATTTTACTGGCAGTATTTATTTTTTACAAAGAGCTGCTATTCTATATGTTTGACCGCACCGCTGCCCAGGCCAGTGGTTTGCCGGTAAATATCATTCAATTTGCTTTCATGGCAGCAGTGACTTTAACAATTATTGCCAGTATGAATGCAGTGGGAGTAATTTTAGCTATTGCTATGCTGATTGGACCAGCTCTAACTGCTTACTTATTAGTAAAAGAACTGTATCAAATGATGCTGCTGGGCGCGGGAATCGGGATATTTTCTACCACTTTGGGAATTTACTTCAGCTACTATCAAAATTTGCCATCTGGTCCAGCCATTGTGTTGGTAACTTCGACAATATTCTTGACAGTACTAATGTTCGATCCGACTTCTGGCCTGGTTTTTCAGACCATCAAAGCCAAATTTCGATCACAAAAACTGCCCTAAAAATTGACCTGGCCAATCTTGTCTGGTAATCTCTATTTCTTTTAATCCTAGATCTGGGATAGTAATCGTATATTTATTTGCAATGTTCCAAAAGTCCCCTTCGATCGACAGCACCATGACTACCACCGACACACCTCCCTCGAACGCCGATTCTGTTGTGCCAGAGTCTTTAGCAGTAAATCAAGCTTCTATCGCTCTACCAGAAGTTACGAACCCAGAAGCACCTGGTGACTCTCCGGCGAAAAAGTTGATCTCAAGTTTGAAACTAGACCCTGCCCAACTTCCCAAAGGATTTACTCCAGATCCTGACGGAAATTCAGCGAATTTAGATCCGTCTTTTGCTGCTGATACCCCGAAAGCATCTGAGACCAGTTTTATCAGTTGGCATGTGCATCTCAAGACCGATGATGGCGTGATTCAATTATTGTTGCCCACTTTGTCAGAAACTTCTAATAACACTGGCTGGAGTGAAATTTGGGAGCAAATTCAACAGCGCTTGGCTGGAGCTAAAAGATTTTGGCAGCCCCTGACCCCGGTGCATTTATATGCCCAAGATAGATTGATTGATGCCCGCCAGTTACAGGTCATTGCCAACGCCCTAGAAGAAGTGCAGTTGTCTTTGCAGCTAGTGCATACTAGTCGGCGACAGACTGCGGTAGCCGCTGCGACTTCTGGCTATTCGGTGCAACAGCACAACCCACATAATTTGGCAGTGGGCAGAGATGCTTTAGCTGAGCCATTGTATTTGCAAATGACCGTGCGATCGGGCATGGAAATTCGGCATCCTGGGACGGTGGTGATTATTGGTGACGTGAATCCTGGGGGCGAAATTATTGCAGCAGGCGATATTATTGTGTGGGGCAACCTCAAGGGGATCGCCCATGCTGGCTCGCGGGGAAATGAACAATGTCTGATCATGGCTTTGCAAATGTTTCCAACCCAAATTCGGATTGCCAATTTTATTGCTCGATCACCTGAACAGCAGCCGGTCAACCTAGAACCAGAAGTCGCTCATGTGGTAGATGGGGTGATCCGCATCACTCCTTCGATCGAATCTAAGCGGATCCCTGCACTAGTAGATCGCAGCACTCAAAATAGGAATCGTTTTTTTTAGTTACAGAAACTTGCTCATGTAGCCAATCACCTCTAAGATCTGGAACTTAATACGGGCATCTATCCAATCTTGTTAAAAAACTATTTGCTATCCCATTTCCATCATCAATATGGTTAGAGTTATCGTAATTACCTCCGGCAAAGGAGGGGTGGGCAAAACCACTATCACCGCCAATTTAGGCATGACCTTAGCCAAGTTGGGAGCTAAGGTCGCCCTGGTGGATGCCGATTTTGGTCTGAGAAATTTAGACCTGTTGTTGGGTCTTGAAAATAGAGTGGTATACACAGCGGTAGAAGTGCTGGCCGGAGAATGTCGGTTGGATCAAGCCTTGGTGCGAGATAAACGCCAGCCCAACTTAGTACTGCTGCCTGCAACCCAAAACCGTAAGGCTGAAATGATTACTCCCAATCATATGAAGTGGATGGTGGGTGAACTATCTCATCAGTTTGACTTCGTGTTGATCGACAGTCCAGCAGGGATCGAGATGGGCTTTAAGAATGCGATCGCTGCTGCTCAAGAAGCTTTGGTGGTGACAACCCCCGAAATCTCGGCGGTGCGAGATGCCGATCGGGTGGTTGGTCTGCTCGAAGCCAACAATATTCGACCTGCCCACTTAATTGTTAATAGGCTACGACCAGCCATGGTAGAAGCTAATGACATGATGTCGGTGGCCGATGTGGGAGAAATTTTGGCATTGCCTTTGATTGGAATCGTTCCGGAAGAAGAGCGGGTTATCACTTCCACTAACCGAGGAGAACCACTAGTATTAGATACTACTAAAACCCTAGCTGCCGAAGCAATTAATAATATTGCCCGCCGCATTCAAGGTGAAAAAGTGGATTTTCTAAACTTAGATATTCCTAAAGAAGGCTTATTCACCCGGTTTCGTCGCTTGATCTCTCTCAAATAAATTGTTTTTCAATGAATTCATTGCTGTAAGCTATGTTCAACTTCCTCGAACTTATCCGTGGCCGCGATCGGGCGGACTCTAGCCGCCAAAAGGTTAAACAGCGTCTGCAATTAGTGGTGGCTTATGACCGAGTAGATCTCAGTCCTAAGGCACTAGAGATGATGCAGCGCGAGATTTTGGATGTGATTTCTCGCTATGTGGAAGTTGATCCTCAAGGACTAGATTTTTCGCTGGAGAGCAATCAGCGGGCAACTGCGCTGATTGCCAATTTTCCGATCACTCGAATTCGTGAAGACGAGGATGAAGGCGAGCCAGAAAATGGTGGTAAGCAATAGCAAAGCTTAAATTGGCCTCAAGAGTTATTGCGCCATTTCCAGACGCTGGCCGAGCAAAGATTACAAAAAACATGAGCAACGATCGGCACTAGTAAATTGCTAGTAAAGATTAGCCCGCTACCCAAAATCAGGCCGACTATGCCTGCCCACAGGGCATAAGGCCACTGTTTGACACTGCTCATGTGCAGCAAGCCAAAGCACAGGGCAGCTCCAAATAGTCCGAGCAGACCATAGCCCAAGCCACCCACAATCACACCGCGAAACAGCAGTTCTTCGCTGAGTCCTGGTAACAAGCCCAGCCAGATTAAATCTGGCCAGAGTAATGGTGCCAAGATTTGGTCAAGATAAAAATCTGCACTTTTGCGGTAGTCTGGCCAAAGTCGATAGACCAACTGACTGCTGAGCACGATTGTGATGCCTAAACTCAAGCCGATTGCTAGATCTTGCCAACTCCAGACAACTGCGGGCAGGGTCATTTGCCCTATGTACAAGGTGAATTTAGAAGCCACTAGCAAAATCAAAGACGTGATCCCGATCGCGCCTAAAACTTCAAAGCGACTCATATAACCCATTTCTGGTGACTTGTGCATGATTAATAAGGCTCAGGAAAATTGCCGTAGCGGGGTGATCTGAGGGGTAAAGCTATCTAGGCTCATCCCGGCTCGATCGACCATCACCACCCCAATGGCTTCTAAATAAGAGCTAACCGAGATTGCTGAAATCCCTAAATCGGCTGGATAGACTGACATGCGGGTGTGATTTTCTGCCACTGTAATAATCTTAGTCTTGCTGGTGGCAAAGCTGAGCAGGGCACTTCCACCGCAGGCACTGGCTGGAACGATGACAGCATCGACGCTCTCGCCCCAAATCACCCCAGAATCTGCTTGATAATTTGTTGTAAATGTCGGCGCTTTACTTAAGCCCACCAATACACAAGGTAAAAAAGTGTAACCTAGCTCTTCAGCGGCAGAGCGGGGAGAAATCTCTGGATCTAGGTCTAGTGGTGACAGGGCAGGAGCATGGGCGCAAGGCACTTTAAATTCCCGGACGATCGCATGAGAAATTACCGCCTCAGCTCCGGCTAAAGGATCTACGCCCTGTCCATGACGGTAGGCTTGCAGCACTTCGGCACCAGGGTCATCCGGAAACCGGGCGACAACGGCGATCGCTGTTGCCCCCTGGCTAATTAATTTATCAGCGGCGCGCAATAAACTATCTAATCTTTGAACTGTGCCCCAGGAGGCTCCAGAATCGGCGGTTTTTAGTTCCACCCCTAAAGGCTCATCGGTGAGAATATAGCCGGTAATATCTAGCCCTAGGGCAGCACGGGCAGCATCAGCAGCTTGGATATGACGCTGCAATAGCTCTGGATCGATCGCTTTGTCAAACACTATGCCGATCTTATTTTTCTGGGTAGGCTGCAAGCCCCAGGCTCCGGCAGCAAAACGATCGAGGGCATAGCCTTCTACATATAGGGTGTTGGGCAAGGGCCAATACATCTGCGCCCCGTTCATCACATTGGGGTGAGTAATCAATCGATCGCAGCTTGCCGCCAGAGCCTTAGCGATCGGAATGGCATCACCAGCATAGCCACCCATGCTAGCTCCGATACCGGTAGGGACAATGAGCGCGACGGTGTAGGGTCGTTGATTTAAAGTCAATCTTGTAGGGTGGGCATTGCCCACCATCTATGGTTTTGTGGACGTCAAAGTTGCTTCGATGTGCAGCGAATCGTTGTCTACCCGAGTGATCGCCCAGCGCAAAGGTTCTCCCCAGGCTTGCAGGAGAGCTTCAATCGCCGCTGGTATGACCTGCTCATTGGGTAACTGACTACGAGGCAAGTCAATTTCTACAAACCTAGTTTGAATGAGGGAGCTTTGCATTTAGGTTTTTTGGTAACGGCCAAACTGTAGCTCGTACAACTCATCTTCTTTTTCGGTTTCGATCTTTAAGTCCGATCGAGGATAGGCCACGCAAAGCAATACATAGCCCTCGGCGCTGAGATCAGGGCTAACACCCATGCCTTCGCGCTGATCGACTTCGCCCGAAATGATTTTGGCAGCACAGGTAGTACAAACGCCGGAGTTACAAGAGGTCGGCAGGTCGATACCCGCACCAAAAGCCGCCCGTAAGATCTGTTTGTCCTCCGGCACGGCAATTGTGTGGATTTCTCCCTGATGGTGGAGTTCGACTTGGTAAACTTTGGTCATCGATCGATCTTAAAAATTGAATAATCTTCTGATTCTACTCGACCGATCGACTTTAGCACTAGAAGTTGACGCTATTTAGCAGACTGGGAGCTAGGCTTTGCAAAGAGCCTTGCACTACTTGCAAGACAATTACGGCCAAAATAGTGGAAAGATCGAAGCCGCCAATCGGGGGTACTAGGTTGCGAAACAAGTTTAGATAAGGGTCGGTGACAACGCTTAAAAAGGAAGCAATTTGTTGTACCCATTCAACTGTGGGAAACCAAGTCAGCAAAATACGCACGATAATAAGTGCAATATAAATGCTGATAAATTGCAGAAGGGTGTTAACTATCAGTGCAGCAGCCATACTTGATTACCAGAAAAAATACTGTGGAACATGCTTATTTTAACCGAACTTTCACTTTCCCAACAGTCGGCAATCTCTATTAATTTATTCTGCTGTTTTATTCTGCCGCCATTGGGGTTTCGATCGACAGCGCCTGTTTGCGCCCAACTTCTAGGGGTGGCTCTAGCTGAGCATCACCTAAAGAAGACCGGACTTCGTCGATCGCGCCATTGAGATCCGCGATTTTGTCTTCCAGGCTTTGACGAGCAGATTCAATGCTTTGGTTATCAGAATTTCTGCCTTGAGTGCGAGCTTTAACTCGGCGCAGTACTTCTGGTTCATCGCCTTCTTGCTGCCGATTGGCCAACAACACTCCGATCGTGCCACCCACTAAGCCGCCGATAATGCTGCCCAGTAAGAAGCCTGTGCTAAACCCATCTTTTTGACTCATGTTTATCTCCCTGCGATCAATACTGCTGATACTATCATTCCCATCTCGTAACTGGCTAGTTTAAGTGCCAAAAACTCGATCGCCCACATCTCCTAGGCCGGGAGAAATAAATCCTTGGTCGTTGAGGGTTTCGTCGATCATGGCTGCATAGATCTGGAGATCTGGGTAGGCGATCGCCAGTTTTTGTAGGGCTGGCGGAGCTGCCACGATGCTAATGACCCGGATATTGCTATGATCGGCACCGCGTTTAACTAATTCAGCGAGGGCAAACATCAGGCTGCCGCCAGTAGCTAGCATCGGTTCAGCGATCAAAATCAAGGATTCTGGGGGAATGCGATCGGGTAGTTTATTTAGATAGCAGCTTGGTTCTAGGGTTTCTTCGTTGCGCACTAAGCCCAGGTGATAAATGCTGGTTTCTAATGGCAAAACCGATTGGATGCCTTCCATGAGGCTCAAGCCCGCCCGCAAAATGGGGACGATCGCCATCGGGGTTTGAGGGTTAATGAAGGTGGCTTTGGCGGGAGCAACTGGAGTATTTACTTCGATCTCTACGGTGGGTAGCCAGTCGCGGATTGCTTCATAGGTTAGCCATTTGCCCAGTTCGGCCATGGTTTGGCGAAAGACTTTAGGTGGAGCGGCAGCATCGCGGGCAATACCTAGCCAGTGCTGAATTAAGGGATGAGGTGGAACGAATATCCGAAGCTGCTTGGCCATGATCGATGACTGATAACAGCCCTTAATTTATCATGAGCCATTGGTTTTTTAGGCATTGGTTAATTACTTTGAGCTAAAATTGGACACCAGAGTATTTCTGGTTCGACCCCGAATCGCTAGAATTCGTCGGACTGCGGCTTGTTGGCAACCCAGATATCCCCAATCAACCGCAAGGTAAATGGAGCGAGACGCTGGAACTGTATTTGACAATTCTGGATGGTCAACTGCGGTTCTTTAAACCCAACGGGGAATTGGTTCCCACTCCCCAAGAATCTGCCGTGCGTCAGGGTGAAGCAGCAGCACAGGCTATGCAGGAATCTGCTATTGCTAAACAGGAATCTGCTAACGCCAAACAAGAATCTGCTATTGCCAAACAGGAATCTGCTAACGCCAAACAGGAATCTGCTATTGCCAAACAGGAAGTTGAGCAACTCAAAGCAAAACTGCGAGAGCTTGGCATCGATCTTGGCTAAAGATGACGGCTTTATACTTAATGATCGCACTATGGGCTACACTTCGGTCTGGTTGCCCGATAATTTAGTCGATCGGTTTTCGATCGTGCCGGACAAACTTACTTGGCTACTTGGTTTTAGAGGAACGAACAATGGAAGAAGGTGTGGTGGGAATTTTCTTCAAGCCCCATGGCCAAGCACAGCCCACAGTGAATGATATTGGGCTAATGGCTCGCTGTGCAATGACTCCAGCAGTTTTTGAAACCTTTCGAGAACCGGTGACGGCCAAAGAAATCCAAATTTGCCAAAATAACTTGTTTGAACTTTACAAAAGTGGGGAGCGCCCTTTTCTGTGGATTTTGACCTCTACAATTTCTACAGGGTTGCTGAACAAATTGCAGGCAGTGGAAGCTGTCGAAAGTTGGGAACCCGGCGTGTATTTTTTACCAGAAATGAGTCATACAGGTATCATTGTCATCAATGCTCTGCCCAGAACTCCGGCAACACTGTGGTTTCGGTTAATAGGCAAGGGGGTGGTGCAGGAACAGGCGATCGACGATTTTTTGAATCTCCCCCTAGACAACATCCATCGACCAGTGATACTCGATCTATTGCGATCTTACAAGTCTGATCTGGAGGCGGAT
>JAYSRP010000319.1:0-25828 GCA_043721015.1 Synechococcales cyanobacterium
TCTGAACTAAGGAAAATAATACATCGCCATCTTGATTTTTCAAGCCGTGGCAAGTTTTCTAGTGTTTTTCTGTTTACCAGGAGTTATTGAGATGTTACAGTCCATCGAAAAGAAATCAGAAAAATATGAGCGCGAAATTCAGGATTTGATAAGAGCAGTACAGAAACAAGACCAAGAAATACAGATGCTAAAATCTATTTTAACTAATCCATTTGTTCAGAAGTTAAATACTCTTGATAATCTATTAGATGAAACTACTCTTGAATTAAATTCTTCACCCGAAGAGTTAGACTTGTTGCGAGAGTATAATAGCAATCTTTTAAAAGTACCAGTTTCTCTGCGTGATCGAGCTGCTAATGTCACGATTAACGAAGAAACTTTTAGTAGATTACAACATGGCGATGAATCTAACATTGCTTTTGAGCCTGATCGTAAGGGTAATTATTTAGTGATTACTAGAGGTGAACACCGTTATTTGGTGCCTAATAAGCAACGGAAGATTAGTACTACTATGTATGCCGTGACTAAGGCTGTTTATAAGTGCGATGGCTATAGCGAAAGCTATAAAGAATTCTGCTTAATTAAGCCTGCGCTGGTATTCGAAGAGTCGATCAACTGTTGGAAACTCAGTCAACAAGGCACTTTAGAATTTATTTAAACTGTTTTTATGAAAACCAAGCATCTATTTATTTTCTTTATTCTTTTGGCCTTGACTAGTTCTGGGATTTTGCTGACTGAGGTGTCTTCGATCGCGCAAGACATGCAAAATGTATCAAGAACCCCAGAAAAAACTATGAAGCCAAAAGCTACTGAAAAGAACACTTTATCCATTACACCTGGTGCTACCACTGATGTTAAGGGTGCTAGCAAAACTGATGGTGATGATGGGTTGCTGCTTTTTTTAATTATTAGCGGCTTGATCGTTCTATTACACTTATTAGAGATTGTTGGGCTAGTTTGGGCTTATTTTAAAATTCAGCAACTTATTGAGAAAAGTCGTGATAGTAAAAACCAAATCAAGATTCTGACAGATAGATTAAGTGATTCTGAACAGAAACAAAGAGTTCAAGCAGATCGGCTAAAAACGATTAGCTCTGAGGCCGCGAATGCCCGCAACCTGACATCTAGAATAAATGCGATCGAACAGGCTAATCAACAAAAAAATAGTAATACTAGCTATGCTGATTTTAGCTACAACCTGCCTTTCCCTGCATCAGCAAAAACCGCTGTGAATTCTTCTCAAAATGAAGTTGAGACGATAGAATCGATAGATAATTCATCATATCTAATACCAAAATTTCAAGGTATTGACGTTGGAATATCTTTATCTCATTATCCGTTTTTGGACACCTATCGACAAAACCCAGATAATTTCAAAAATCAATATACACCTCATGTTGTTTCCGAAGATGCTGATAATCTACAAAAACGGTGGTCTGGTGATACGCAGGAAATCATTTTAGGTGAAGATCGACAGGGTAACTATTGGTTATTCAAAGATGGCAATATTACTTACTTAATTCCTAGCCCCAAGCTGAAAGTTAATGATGTAAATATTCGCACGGCTGGTTCTTTGTTTGATTGCAATAATTACACCCCTGGCTACCAATGTATGAGTATTGTGCATCCAGCAATAGCAATCATCTCATCTCAACTAGGGGCTGATGAGCGATGGAAACTAGAGAAAAAAGGAGCTTTGGAATTCACCTAAGTCGATTTTCTATAAGGTTTGATTTTTCTGAATAAAACATCAAGTTAAACTGAGTAACTGCCAAATCATTTTAACTTGAATGCCATGAAAATGACTAAATTCAATTGTTTCACATGAATCATAATGAGGGTGCCATGAAAAAATGTCCAATATGTAATAGCAGTTCTAACATAGAACAAATACCTTATTGCCGAAAGTGTTGCTGGCCAACTGGCATCACTGAATCTATGCCTAAGCACGTAGAATTGTGCCAAGCTATCCTCGACTGGGCTAGTCAGGCTTACAAAGAAAATCTTCAATTGAAAAACCAATTGAAAAATGACAGTGATTCTCCGGCCATAAAAGCAACGAATACCGAAATTCAAGATTCTCTAGATCTGGAGCCACTAAAGTTAGAGCTGGCTAGTTTAAATGACAGAATTAAGGTCATGGAAGACAACAACAGCCAGAGATCTTCGGAGACAGGTTCGCTGCCTGACACTGCCAAGATAGTTGCAGATATTCAGGTAATCAAGAAAGCAATCCGTGATACTAATGGTTTTTTAGAACAGCAAATTTTACAAAATCAAAAGTTAGATGCCCACAAACAACACAGTGAAAAAATTTTGGCAGAGCACCAGCGGGTATTGCAAGATTTAATTAATGAACAACAACGGCAAAGTGAAGGAATTAAGACGGTTAAATCTTCTTCATCTGCTCCTAATGCAGTGGAAATGAGCAGTCCATTGATGAGTAACAGTTTTGGGATAAACAGTTCTGGCTTAGGAGAATCTGGCTTGATTAGAGAATACAACGGCAATTCTCAAGAAGTGTCGAAGTCTTTGCTGGATGAATCTAAAAATGTTTCGATCGATGATGAAGCCATGGCCAAAATCCGGGATGGCAATGTATCGAACATTACATTTAAACTGAATCGCAGCGGCAATTTTTTGATTGTTCCCCGAGGGGGTGCCTGTTACTTAGTACCCAATAAACAGCGTAGAATCACTCCGCAAACGTATGCCATAGCTCAGGCTATTTATAGATGTGATAGCTATAGCGAAAATCATAAAGATTTTAACTTAATCAAACCTGCGCTGGTATCCGAAGAGTCGATCGGCTGTTGGAAACTTGTCCGAAAAGGAATTCTGGAGTTCACCTAAAATGATGATTAAGGAGTTATCCGTATGATAGAACCGATCGACTCGACACTAGAAAAAAGCTTTGCAGAAGTGGTGGAAATGATCCAATCTGCCAAGCAGACCGTTATGCAAACAGTGAATGCACAACTGGTAGAGCTATATTGGCAGGTAGGAGCTTACATCAGCCACAAGCTAAAGCAGTCCGAATGGGGAGATGCGGTGGTGCCACAGTTAGCAGATTATCTGGATCGGATTCAGCCAGGACTGCGCGGGTTTACGCGGGCTAATCTATTTCGGATGCGGAAGTTTTATGAGACCTACAGCAACGATCAAAAAGTCGCACCACTGGTGCGACAATTACCTTGGACTCACAACTTGATCATCCTCAACCAGAGTAAACACCCCGAAGAGCGGGAGTTTTACTTGCGTTTGGCAATTCAAGAAAAATGGTCGAAGCGAGAGATGGAACGTCAGTTTAAGGCGGCGTTATTCGAGCGCAGCGTCCTAAACCCAGTAAAAGTGACACCACTGGTGACACAATCTCATCCCAATGTACTTGATATCTTCCGTGATGCTTATGTGTTGGAGTTTCTAGAGTTGCCAGAACAGCATACAGAAGCCGATTTGCATGGGGGATTACTGCGGCAGCTCAAAAATTTCTTGACTGAGCTAGGGCGAGATTTTTGTTTTGTGGGTTCCGAGTATCCTTTGCAGGTAGGTGGACGCGACTTCGCATTAGATTTACTGTTTTTCCATCGCGGGTTAAATTGTTTGGTAGCAGTAGAATTAAAAGTGGGACGCTTTGAGCCAGAATATCTGGGCAAGCTAAACTTCTACCTAGAAGCATTGGATCGAGACGAACGAAAGCCTCATGAAAAACCAGCTATCGGCTTACTGTTGTGTGCGAGCAAGGATGATGAAGTAGTAGAGTATGCGCTAAACCGCTCTCTGTCTCCAGCCTTAATTGCAGAGTATCAAACGCAGTTGCCAGATAAGGCATCATTACAGGCGAAGCTACATGAATTTTATCTGCTGAATGCTTTGGGAAGATACGAAGAATGATTTTCTCGAAAGATGAAGTGTACTGATCTTTATTGTTGATTACCTGCTCAGTCTTGTCGGCAATCAAGAAAAAATGCTGGCTCATGACAAGGGCATCGAATCTGGGTCTACCCCCAGAGAAATCAGCCGTTGGCGCAAAGCAGCATTTTCCTGCTCTGCTGCTTGCTGTGCAGCCATTGCAAAATCAGCTCTTTCGTCGGCTGCTTTTGCCCGTAAAACTTCACCGTCCGCTCGTTCGGTAGGAGTCAGATATCTGACATTATTTTCGTCGTACCAGTAAAGCCATTCACGTTGACTACTACTAAATAATTGTTTCTCGGCACCGATCGCTAAGCCTATTTCTGGCATCCAGTAAGGCTGTTGACCATTGCTTTGCAGTACGTACTTGCCATCAATTAATTTATACAATTGAAATTTGGCCTTTCTTTTACGAAAAGGTGCATAGATTAGGTAGTATAAAATGCCGACTTCTTGGTAAATTTCAAACTTAGTGGTGTTTTCACCGCCTGGGGTTTTGGAAATAATTTCTAGAGCCAAGAGCGGCAAAACATTTTCTTCCCACAATACAAAGCTCGATCGCATATCTTCATTAGCCTGTGCTACTCCCAGACTCAACAGGCCATCAGGAGCGATATGAGGTTTATCTGGATGATAGTGAAAAGCCATGTCGATCGAAAACAACCAATTCGTTCGATCGCGCCAAAGATCTAGCAAAATCATCTTGAGCAGCCCTGGTATTAATTCCTGTAACTCGCTATCCACCGCTGCACCATCCGAACAAGGTAACTCTTCTGCTGTTGGTAAGCCATCTCGAAACTTAAAGTCTTTAATGATGGGATTGCGCTTTTTTGCTGTGGCGTTCGCCGTTTCGTGGGGTTTAAAACTTTGAACCAGTGGCGAAGTTGTCATACAAATTAGCCTTGCTAAACTCTGCTCACCAGTTTAACTCATTATGCAGTGGTGCAGCAGTTGGTACATTATCTGGCTCGAACTCAGCCGAGGCTGCATGGTTTTACCCAGTGAAACCTGTTTCGGATGCTCAAATTTTATAAGGTTTATCAGGATAATGAAAAAGTGACAGCAGTGGTGTCACAATTACCATAAATTCATGATTCAATTATATTGATCTAGAATGAACTTCCGGAAGAGCGGAAATCTTATATACTGCGTCAGGAAAAGATGACTTTTCCGAAAATTAATTGGTGAATAACTATGGATAATGCCCACAGACTGCAAGAAATTGAAATATATTTACATAGCCTGGTAAAATCATTACAGGAAGGCAAACTCCCCGTAAACATTCAAAACATTTCCCAAGTCTTTGACACAGCGATCGCCAGCACCCCCCGCCTTAGCCTCCCTCCCGAAAAATTTAGCGACATATATAACGATATTCCCAACATATTGGATGCCTACGCGATCGCCGTCAACCTCAGCCCCGACAGCTACCGCCAAACCAACCAGCAGCAAATAGTCTTCGATCGACACCCCAACGGCAACTACTGGATCATCCCAATTTCTGCCGCCAACCACGCTTGGCTCGTCCCCAACCCCAGTCGCCAAATAGACCTCACTCGCCTCAACACCCTTTCCTTTGCCTTCGACTGGCCAGACCGCGAACGCACCACCGACCAAGACACCTTCAAACTCCTTGAACCTGCCCTAGTAAGCGCTCTACCCACCGCTGCCCCCTCCTGGAAACTAATCAAGCGCGGCACCATTAGCACCTTTCTTGACGCCACTGCCCGCGCTCACTACCAAGCCATTAACCCCTTACCAGCTCTCACTGTCGTCGAGATCAACGCCCTAGTCGAGAAAAAATTCCAAGAGCGTTTAAATACATTAGAAAATCAGTTGTTTGATCGGCTGGCGGCACGGCTATCCGCTCCTAATTCTGTGCCCCCAGTCGATGAGTCGATCGATTCGTCTGTGCCTGCATCGATCGAAGATACTTTACCAGCCAACAATTCTTTTGGCGATCTCTGGCGACAGTCGCTCTCAACTATTATGCTAAGCGACGAACCAGAATCTGATATACAAGATCGAAGATGAGCTATGATACGGAAAGTATGAGGTATAGAAAATATGTATCAAAATAATCCTGCCATACCCATCAATACATTGCCCACCATGTATGATTTGCCCAGTGAAAATCCGGAGGAAATGGGTTTGCCTGATAAGTTCCATGATTTGCAGCCGCATTTATTAAGTGAAACCTGTTTACTGGCTACTGAAAAAAAATTCATTGGGATTGACCTGAATCTTTACTATGATGTAGAGCATACCGGCTGGTACAAGCGCCCTGACTGGTTTTTAGTACTCGGTCGATCAGACAGTCCGGCTCAGTCAGAGTTAAGGCTAAGCTATTTGATTTGGCAAGAGCAAATAGCGCCTTTTTTAATGGTGGAGCTATTGTCTCCGGGTACTGAAGCTGAAGATTTGGGACAGACTTTGCGAGTTGTTGGCAAGCCACCAACGAAGTGGCAGGTTTATGAGCAAATTTTGCAAGTGCCTTACTATGCCTTGTTTGATAGGTACTCTAATCAGTTTCGGATGTTTTGTTTGCAGGATACTAAGTATATAGAACAAACTATTAGTAGCCAAGGTTTTTGGTTTGATGATTTGCAGCTCGGTTTGGGGGTATGGAATGGTGCTTATGAAGATGTCGAAGGCTACTGGTTACGTTGGTACGATGCTGATAGTAATTGGGTTCCCTCTAAGCAAGAGCTTATTTTGAAGGCAGAGCAAAGGGCTGATAATGCAGAACAACGAGCTGATAATGCAGAACAACGGGCTGATAATGCAGAACAACAGGTTGATTTAGAGCGGCAACGTTCAGACCTATTTGCTGCTAAATTGCGAGAATTGGGCATTGATGTCAATGAAATGCTTTAGGCTCTGGAATTAATATGGAACCCTCATTTCCCTGCTCCCAAGCGCAAAGCGAGGTCTCTTGCTCTGTGGATGGGAAAGGGCTGAGGTGAAGGCGATCGAATACATACTACGGTTGCCTTGTAATTCGGTGGTGAACAAATATTGCTGTCGAAGGAAAAATATTGTACAATCGTGCCAAGAAGGCTGAAAAACTATATCTTTGGATTGGTCAAAGGTTAGGCTGTTTTCACGACAAGTTATTAGCTGATAAGGAGTCCTGGCGTGGTGGATCGATCGAGCGTTGTACAAAAGCTAGAAGATAAGGTGGCAGCGGCGCTGCGCGATCACAATTTGACGGCGGCGGCTGGAGGAGCACCAGCAGCTCAGTCGGCAATGGCTGAGTATAATCGACTAGTGCAAGATGCTAGCTCTACCATTGGCATTAAATATTTGGCTTTACATAGCTTGGCGGTGAAGCAGGGCTTTTATGTAGACAAACGAGATCAGCAAGAGATGCTGGGCACGGTGTCTCAAGAGATGGGTAATATGTCGCCAATTGAGGTGTTGGCTGGTATTCAACATCTAAAATCTAATTATCCGGTGATTTATCAGTGCGATGCGGTGGCGCTCGATCGGAAGGAGTCCAGTATTGTGGAATTTATGGCTCGACTGCCAATAGATCAACAGGATCAGGCTGTTGTGAAGGCTAAGAATGTTCAGTTGAATGCGAGGCTGATCCAGCCAGAAGCAAGAGAAAACCCTGTAGTAGCAACAGAACCTTTCATTCAACCATCTCAATCCCAGCCAGTAGAATCACCCATATCGAAAAAACAATCATATGCAGTGCAGGAATCAAAGTTGCCAAGGGCACATTCTAGTGAATCAGATATAAACAAGTTGGATTTTGAAGCAACTTATACAAAACTGCAAACTAAAATATCCGAAGGATCTATTTCAATTCCGTTGAAAAACTTATGGATTGGTATATTGTTGCTTTTCTGTCTGATCAGTGGTGTTACATTAGGTATATTAAATAGTTTCAGTTCGCGTAGTACTCAAAGTTATGTAGACCAAGTCAAAGTCAATCAAGAAGATGATAAAAGAAAAATAATACAAGATGGAATAATTGCTAGTCAACATATACCATCTCCAACTAGTTCTTCTGTTGTTTTACAAAGCAAACCAGTCGTCACTTCTAGAAGTTCAATACCAGCGAGTTCTGAAAATGTTTATAATGCTCCACAGCATCAATCAAGTAATGGTTCTATAACTGGCGTAATTAGTGATGTTGGTAAATCGGTGAATCAAATTTCTCAAGATGAGGCGATCGAGGTAGTAAACGAATGGCTAGCGGCAAAAAACAGTATCTTTGCTCCACCTTATGACCAGCAGTTGGGGGAATCATTAACTGTCGGGAAAGCCTTAAAAGATAACGTTCGTGGCCCCAGTACTGATGGTGAAGCCGAAAGTTCTCTAGAATGGCTGAGAAACCGTGGTAAATCCTGGAGATACGGCTCTCAAAGAATTGATGCGGTAAAGAATTTTGTTTCTGATGATCAGCAGGCTGTCATTGTAGTTTCTGTCTATGAGCAGCGCGCTTTGTACAACAGTGGTGGCGGAATAGAGCGTAGCATCGATAAAACTACTTCGACTACTTATACACTGCGTCATGACGGTGGGAGCCTGAAGATAGCTGATTTTAAGTAGTAATGTTCATTTCTCGGGAGAATTTATGCAATAAGGATTATGAGATGAAAAATCAAGGTAGGTCGAATAAGCTTCAAAAAGAACACAAAATCACTTTGAAAAAGCTAGTACGAAATTCTAAAGTTAAAATATTAGCTTTGAGTAGCTTGGTTTTTGCTTCAGTATTGGGTGGTGTACTGTTTGCCTGGAAAAGACCGCCCTCTAACTCGGTTGTGATTAGTAACTTGCCTATATCTACTTTCACGCAGCAACCGGTTGTCATCAAAGTAAATACTAATTTCAATTTCCCTGCTTCTCAATTACCTACGAAGTTTAAAACTTTACCACCTCCAGAGTTGGTTTCTGATAATAAGTTTGTGCATAAATCGACATTAGAAAGAAATTCTTTTGTTAAGAGTACCCGTCTTCAAAAAATTATTGAGGGTACTGTTAAATTGGTCACTAATGAAAAACTCAAAAAAGAAGATCTTTCTATTGCCGTAATTGACGTTAATCGAAATGAGATAGCAGGCTATCAGTCTGATCGGTTAGAGTATCCAGCCAGTGTAGCCAAGTTATTTTGGGCATTAGCACTGTATGAGCAGATCGATCATAAGCTTTGGGAAAACACAGCAACTTTTGATGTTCTGGCTAAAAAGATGATTGTGGAATCAGACAATGAGGCTGCTAGCTTTATTGTGGACAGTATTACAAAAGCCCCTTCTCTGGCAAAAAATCTTGAAGGTGAGGAATGGCAAGATTGGAAGTCAAAAAGACTTTCTGTTAACCAATTCTTCAACCAGAGTGGCTATGAAGATCTCGATGTCTCTCAAAAAACCTACCCTGTTCCTTATCTCAACCTCAGTGAGCCAAAGGGCACAGATAAAGCAATGCGACAGGAAAATACTTTAGATAAACCAATTCGTAACAAAGTTACAGTGGAGCAGGCAGCCAAGTTAATGTATGAAGTTTGTTTCGTTTCATCATTATCTCAAGAATCATTTGCCAAAATTTGTCGTTGGCTAAGCAGAGATGTCAAAAATGAGAATTGGAAAAAAGCCCCTGGAATACCTATTAATGATTTTAATCCCATTAGAGGATTCATGGGAGAAGGGGTTGCTGGTCAAAAAAATGTAACGAGTATTCGTTCTAAAGCTGGCTGGACAAAAAATTCTCGTCAAGAGGTAATTGAGATTAAGAACGATAAAAGTACTCTGATTATCGCAGTTTTTGCAAACAATTTGGCATATGCTAATAGTGATAAGATTTTTCCTGCTATATCCAATAATCTATATTCTCAATTGTTTAAAAAATGAGCAAAGTTGTTATAGCGATCTTGAGGCAGGTTCTGTTAGTTTTCGGTACTTTTTTCTGTCGAAAATACAATATCTTCGTAGACTTGCTCGATCAAAAAAGTCAATTTAACACTAGTTAACTCTACCACGTCTCCTGGCTCATAGTCAATAATGCTCCAGTTGTCACCAACTTTGCGAAATAGTTCGATCGACATTACCTCAGCCTCAACCAAAACATATTCTTGTAAACAAGGATTACGCCGATAGAGCTTGAACTTATTGCCTCGGTCATAGGCTTCAGTAGAAGGTGACAGCACCTCGACAACCAGACAAGGATAAGTAATGTATTGGGTAGTAGTCTTATCTCTCTCATCACAGGTAACGCTCACATCAGGGTAAACATAATGAGACGATGCCAAAATATTCACTCGGGCATCGGAGTTCAGCGTAAATCTCTGAATTGACTGGTTGACAACTTTTAAACCATATCATAAGTCTAATTCATGGGACAAGATCACGAAGAACATTACAAGATAAAATTACTCCCATGCCTATTACCCCGGCTGGCCTCTCTAAATAATACTTACCAATGAATTTTATATTAAACTCCGAGAACGTCTTCTCTTATCTTCAGCAAAATAGTTTAGGAGATTTTGATCGACAAAGCACCACCTTAAAAAAATTTAGTGCCCGCAACTTTAACTTATTAGTTACCACTCCCGGCGTAGCGCCAATGCTAGTCAAACAAGAAGCCCCCGATGTAAATGGAAATCAGTCTGGTGCCCTATTTACCGAATGGCAATTACAGCAGCTCATTGCCCAGCATCCTCCGCTAGCTGAATTGAGCCACTTTATGCCCAAAGTCCTCCACGCCGATCGCCCCAACTCCATTGTGGTTAACCACTTCTGGGCAGACTATGACGACATGCAGGACTATTACGACGATGAAAATCAACAATACGACCCAGAAATCGCCAGAGAGCTTGGCCAAAAACTAGCCCTAGTCCATCGATCGACCTACCACAGCACCTGGCAAGAACCCCTCGAAACCAGCCTGGGCAGCTCAGCCAACCCCGCATATAAAGTTGCCCGTCGCCTAAATCGAATCCACTCCGGGATTTTTGCCGTTACCCCGATCGACTGTCTGCGCTTTTACAAACTCTATCAACAATACCCCAGCCTCGCCGCCGCCGTAGAGCAGCTAGCTCAAAACTATCAAGCCTGCTGCCTAGTTCACAACGACCTCAAGCTTAATAATTTGCTAATTCATCGATCGCCAAACACCGACAGCAGAATTCGCTTGATCGACTGGGAATCTGCTCGCTGGGGCGATCCTGCCGCAGACTTAGGCCACTTAATTAACAGCTATCTCCAGCTCTGGTTAGAAAACTTAGTAGTTAGCAGCGAACTGAGCATCAATGAATCTTTACAGCTAGCGATCGTTCCTCTGAGTAGCTTACAGCCAATTTTGTTTAGTTTGTTTGACAGCTACCGTCAAACTTTCCCAGCCATCTTCGCTGATCAGCCCGACTTTTTAGCTCGAATTCTTCAATATACCGGTCTAGCATTGATCCGGCGTATTGAAGTAATTATTGATGACGATCGCGTCTTCGATAACCGAGGCGTTGCCATGTTGCAAGTGGCTAAGCAGTTATTGTGCAGTCCTACCACTTTTATCACTACAATTTTCGGCCAGCCCTTAGATTGATCCTAACTTTAGTGCTGTCGCATAAAATCTAGAATCATATCAATTTTCTTAGACTGATTGCGGGGCTGGATACCACATTCAGCATGGTGTCGATCGATCATTTCGGCATATTCCTCAACCACCCGTTTAATGGCGGGCATGTTGCAGCCGGTGGCTTTGAGCAGCAGAGTCTGAGAAATAGCAAACTTTTGATCGTTTTGATGGTTCCAAAGCATGATGGTATCGATCGCTGCCAAGATTTTAATCGAGGCCGGTGGTCGGCTCTTGGCCTCTGGTTTTGGAGGTGATATGGAGATTTTAGGTAACATTTTTACTACAGGCTTGCCTCCAGCAGGCTGCAAAATATTCATCAACTGTTGAATTCTTTGCTGATAGCCCAGATTGGCCTGGTGTAAAATAGCTACATCTTGCTCTAGTTCGGCAATATGATCACGGGCGGCAGCTAATTCTTGAGTAACCTGTGCTGAAGTATTTTGGACAGTAGTTAGTTCTTCTTGATTAGCCTGTGATTGAGGAGTATTAGTAGAATTTAGATGTTGCCATAAGCGACTGACCTCTTGTTGCAGGGCAGCAAACTGCTGCGGATCAATGGTGTCGGGCTGCGGTGGCAAAGATTCACGAATATCGATGGCAACTGGGAGATCGATAGTTTCATTTATACTTTCGGCGCTCGCTTTCTTAACTGATTTCTTAGCAGTCGGATTAGCCAGCAACTCTAGCTGCACTGGCGTAGCATCTATCTCTTCATGTTCATCAGCCACAATCTCGGTTGACAAAGAGGCACCTAATTTGATGCCCTTGGCACCTATATGTTGACCATTACTATCGACCAAATAATAATGAAAATAATGTTGAGTCGCCGAAGAATTAGCACGCTTGAGTTCATCAGCAGAAATCACATGTCCCAAGCGCTCTTGCACAAAGCGAGAAACCGCTCGATCGGGTGGACAGAAAAAGTGGGTACAAATTTCGCCATAAATTCCCCGCAGGTTATGTACAGTTACTGCCGATTCGCTGGGCAAAATTGGCACAATGCTAGTATCACCAAAGTTACGAACCACCGATCGCTTCACAGAATCTGCCAAACTGCGGTTGATTTCGATCGCCGAAAAATCGGCCAGTGCTGCAATGCGGGGATGTTGACGAAAACGTTCCATGGCATCGAGAACGATCGCTGCCGGTAACAGGCAAGGAGTTAAATAACTATCGGCCTCAGCATTTTTTTTATAAGTGCGTTTTTTAAGCTGACCGGCAAAGCTAATCCAATATAGATCATCCGTCGCTGTCATTGTTCCCTTAGCAACGACTTCCGAAAATCTTCTGCCGGTGGTGGCCGCAATGCCCACCGCCAAATCAAAGGGATCTGCAGAAGCCAGTAAATCAGCCGCAACTGCTAAGAAAATATCGGGATTAACTGGCTGAAGGTTATCTTGCTTTAAGTTATTGCGCTCGGCAGAGATGCCCGCAAACTGGCTATAGGTAGCACTGTCGTATTTGAGATAATCTAGGCCAAAGTGATCGATCGCCTGTCCGGTTTCACCGCTATTGCGTTTGCTATAGGTATATTCTCGACTGGTGTTTTTGGTGAGGGGCAACAGGCCATCATCTACGGCAACTTGAATCGCTTTGCGATACATAGGTAGATAGACTTTGCCGATCGTGGCTTGGGGATAGCCTTCTTCTAACAAGGCGATTTCGGCGGTGCAGAGTTCTTGGATTTTGGCTTTGGTTTTGGTGATGGATAGTCGATCGATGAATTCTATAATCAGTTCAGCTAGGTCGGTTTTGGTTAGGCGGGTGCGTTCGCTGGCAGCAATGCGTTGGCGATATTGATCGATTATTAGCTGTCTAGATAAGGTCACAGGCATCATGGCTAAAGCCGGATAGATTTAAATAATTTTATCTTAGCAACTAGGCCAGATATTTGACTTAGATATTTTACCCAGATACTTTACTGGTGGGGGGTAATCTGTGGGAAGATTGCCATAACTGTCGCCCGCCTCTTTTCATGGAATGTCCTTACTGCCAATTTACCGACAGCCGCGTCTTAGAATCTCGATCGACAGAAAGCGGCCAAAGCATACGTCGTCGCCGAGAATGTCTCAAGTGCAAACATCGCTTTACTACCTATGAGCGCCTAGAGTTTGTACCGGTCACAGTAATCAAGCGCAACGAAGAGCGAGAATACTTCGATCGGTCTAAGCTACTGCGCGGCATGGTACATGCCTGCCAAAAAACTGGTTTGTCTGCCGATACCCTAGAGCGCATCGTTGACGAAATTGAAGCTCAGCTTCAATCACGCACTCGCCGCGAAGTTACTACCACCGAAATTGGTGACTTGGTATTAGAACAGCTCAAACCCCTTAACGAAGTTGCCTATATTCGCTTTGCTTCGGTTTATCGGCAGTTTCAGGGTATCAACGATTTTGTGAATACTCTCAGTCAGTTTCAGTCTTAGAACAATATTTTATGAGTAATAATCTCCCGCCGTTTAATTATAGATTCTGATTGTTTTGATTGCTAAATTCGGTGGAACCAAGTCAACAAGTTGCTTTTTGAGCGACAATCACTAACCACGATTGCTGCTCGATCGGCATTCCGGGTGGTCGATAGTAATGATTTAAAATCCGAAACCCGGCAGTTAACAGGCGGGGTGTTAAAGTCTCATATTCCCAGCTCGCTACATAGCGCGAGCCAGTGGGTCGATCGGAGAAGCCTTCAAAGTCACCGCGCATCATCGACATAACTAAGATGCCCCGATCTACCAAAGATTCATGTAAATCTTGTAAGACCCGCAGCATCTCATTGGTCGGGACATGAATCAGGGAAGCATTAGCAAAAATGCCATCAAAGTGGTTGGCGGGCAAATCGAGTTGGAGGAAACTCTGCTCCCAAACTAGACAGCTAGCCGCCGTTTTAGCCATTTCGACAAAAGCTGGAGTGGCATCTAAGCCGGTAACAATATGTCCAAGCTCCTGAAAAGCCACCAAATCACGACCAGGGCCACAGCCCAGATCAAGGATTTTGCCGGGAGTATTGGGTAGCGCTGCAATCAGAGCAGCACGGTTTTGGGAGACATCATGATTCCAAGTGCCCTCCCGAAAAGAGTCGGCGGTAAGTTGATACTCGGCGATCGTGATTTTTTCGTGTTGTTCCATGATATTTATAGTTTTGCTAGTAAGTCGCCTCGGCGAAAAGTTGCTGCCAACTGTTGCAAAGAAATTTTGGATGATCCATAAAGTTCTTGAAGGGCAACTTGAATATCTTGCACCCCTCGATCAAAATATTGATCGCCTTTTTCTGTTACTAAATCTTTGGCCTGAGCAAAATTTTTATGAGTCAATTCCACAATATTACACCCTAGATCGTCTAACAAATATTTGCCCATTTGCATGGCAATAAAACAAGCCGCATAAGGAACAAAAATATGACTAGTAGGCAGTACTGTGCGTCTTTTATTAGCTGGAATTCGATATAACAAACTAGCAATTACTGTCTGTGTACCACTGAGATCGCTGGTAAAAATAGTATCATACAGTTTACCGAAATGTTGATTGCGCATAAATCTAGCTTGATGTGGCTTTTTCTTCCAAACCGCTAAGACAGACTCTGCTGCTAATCCAGAAGAAATATCAGTGGGTTTGAGATTAGAATCTGTTTTTTTTCTTCGGTAGTTAAAGCCCAATTGGGCAATATCGATTTCCAAACGTCTTTGTAAATCATCATTTGATCGTAAATCTTTGAGATCTACCGGATTTTGACTATTGGTAGCGTAGGTTATTTGCTGTACAAAGTCATCGTTATCACTGGGTAGTTCATAAATCCGAATCAATACATAGGCATCTTGAGCATTATTATCAAATAAACTTCGCTGCTGCTTTAAAGTCTTGGCAATTGTTAGGCAAGTCTGACCACCATTGATAATTTGGAGGTTTTCTACTTTGACTTGGTAGTTACTATTTTGTAGAGCATTATAGGAAAATTTCTGACAGGTAAGAATGATGCCATTGTTGTGAAAATAGAAATTGCTAGATTGTTCCCCTTGCAAAGTATCCCGAATAGATTCATTGACCCGATTTCCTTTCAGCCCCAAATAACGCCGAATATTGCGTTCTAACAACCTTTCCCCATGTCGATCGATCAAAGCCGCAATCTCTGTAGCCGCAATGCGTGCTACCATCACCCGACTAAAATTCAAATCTTCGACAATTGCTGCTCCGGTAAGCTGAAGAGTATCATCGACCGATTTGGTAGCCTGCAACATGGCAATTAGTTGGTCATGGTTAACGTACTCCCAACTGACCTGATCGCCAAAACGGGCAGCAGTAATTACTTCCTCTGCCGCCGCATTCCATTTTTGACCATTGTTACAAGCGATCGCTCTAATCTGCGGAATATAGCCATCTCTAATCAAGGAGCGAATTTCTTCGACTTTGATACTGAGTCGATGGTTGATATTATCTAAAACGGTACTAGGATCAAAAAGATAGCGAATGGCATTGATTAGGGACTGCACACCGCTTTCTGGGAAATTAGCCTCACCGCTCAGATTATTTTTGTACTTACCTTGAAAAATAGTAACGGTGAATTCGGCATCCTGTTCTTCGGTGAAGTGGATTGCATCCACGCCAAAATCTTGTCCCCCTTCGGTCAGGCAGTCAAAGACTTCATCATCAGGTAAATCTAGTACAGTTTTGACTGCCAGATAAACAAAAGATAAAGCCTTCAGCTTCTCCCCTAAATTAATATTCAATTCTTCCTTTGCTTGATCAGCGATCTGCTGTTGCAGAGCATTAAGTCTTTGATCGATGATGGCGGCGTTGATATTCATGGCGAATCGCTGGATTGAATAGCCGAAGTGGCATAAGCAATTGTATCAACTTTTAGAGTGCCGCACGATCTCCGATCGACTATACTAAGGTTTCAGTTTCTCCAGCGCGTTTTAACATGGTCACAGCAACTCCTAGCGGCACCAAATATGAGGCAGTCATCGGCCTCGAAACCCATTGCCAACTGAGCACCGCCACCAAAATATTCTGCAACTGCTCCACCGAATTTGGTCAGAACCCCAACCATAACGTCTGCCCGATCTGCTTGGGGATGCCGGGAGTGTTGCCGGTACTCAACGAAAAAGTTTTGGAATTTGCCGTCAAAGCTGGTCTAGCCTTGAATGCTACTATCGCACCTTACAGCAAGTTCGATCGCAAGCAATACTTTTACCCCGATCTACCTAAAAACTACCAAATCACCCAGTCTGACCTGCCGATCGGTGAACATGGCTGGCTAGAAATCGCTCCTTTAGATGAAGAAGGCAAACCGGTACGTAAGCGCATCGGCATCACTCGTTTGCACATGGAAGAAGACGCAGGCAAGTTAGTACATGCGGGCAGCGATCGCTTAGCTGGCTCCACATATTCATTAGTAGACTACAACCGTACCGGTGTACCCTTGGTAGAAATCGTTTCGGAGCCAGACCTCCGCAGTGGTTTAGAGGCTGCTGAATATGCCCAAGAACTACGTCGAATTATTCGTTATTTGGGAGTTGGCGATGGCAATATGCAGGAAGGTTCTCTGCGTTGTGATGTGAATATTTCGGTGCGCCCAGTGGGACGCGAGCAATTTGGCGTGAAGGTGGAGATCAAAAATATGAACTCCTTTAGTGCCATTGCCAAGGCGATCGATTACGAAATTGAGCGCCAAATTGCAGCGGTAGAAGCCGGAGAAACAATTTTGCAAGAAACTCGCCTGTGGGAAGAAGGCACACAGCGCACCATTAGTATGCGGACTAAAGAAGGAGCCAGTGATTATCGCTATTTCCCTGAGCCAGATTTAACAGCGATCGTGGTGGGTGATGAGCGGTTGACTGCTTGGAAAGGTAGTTTGCCAGAGTTACCGGCTCAAAAGCGATCGCGCTATGAAGCCGAGTATGGCCTATCGCCTTACGATGCGCGGGTGTTGACAGACGATCGAGATGTGGCGCTGTACTTGGAGCATTCGATCCAGTCTGGAGCCGATGCCAAGCAGGCCGCTAACTGGGTGATGGGCGATATTACTTCTCACTTGAAAACTCAAAAAATCAGCATTAATGATATTCCCTTTAAGCCCGAGAATCTGGCTGAATTGGTTGGTTTGATTAGTAAGGGTACTATTAATGGCAAAATCGCCAAGGAGATTTTACCGGAGTTGCTAGAAAAAGGTGGCTCGGTGCAAGCTTTGGTAGAGACTAAAGGGATGACTTCGTTGTCTGACCCAGCGGCGATCGGCAAGCTTATTGATGAAATTATCGCTGCTAACCCCACGGAGCTGGAACAGTATCGGGGCGGTAAGACTAAGTTGCTGGGCTTCTTTGTAGGCCAGGTAATGAAGCAGTCTGGTGGTCGCGCTGAACCAAAGCTTACCAATAAGATCTTGGCTGAAAAGCTAAATGGTTAAGCCGATGGATAACTTAGAGCTACTAGTATTTGACCTAGATGGAGTGATTACCAGTGAGCAAAAATATTGGAACACGGCTCGCCTGACAGTGTGGGAAATGCTTGGTCAGCCACATTATTTGGGATTGGCATCGCATTTTGGCGATGGTTTAACCAATCCCGATCTGGTGTTGGCACAGGGTGAAGCGGTGATTGGCACTGACTTTATTACTGAACTGAAAAATCGGGCAGTGAATTCCAATTGGGATTTAACTTTTTTTGTGGTGTCACTACAAATAGTAGCGATTTTAGCCCAAATGAATCCGGTGGATTTGCTAGTTGTGCAAGAAGAAGAGAATCTGGTTGAACAATTAGAAGCGATCGGCTACCTCTGCAAAAAACAAACTATTGACCAAAATCATAGTCAGCAAATCATCCAAAAATTCTGGCAGGAATCAGTGGATCTAAAAGGCGCTGCTGTCCAGGACTATGTGCCGATTTTCGCCCAGAAAATCTTAGGCCAAAACCTAGAACTGTTTCGTAGTCATAGCGATCTTTGGCATCTCTGTTATCAGAATTTCCAGGCATGGTATGAAGGGCAACAAGGTTATCAATTGCCTGATGATGAAACTGTTTTGCCGGTGGCTGAGATTAGACAGGTGCTGGAGAAATTGGCACAGCGTTATAAATTGGCGATCGCCACCGGTCGTCCCCGCAATGAAACTATTGAACCTTTGACTAAGTTGGGGTTGATTGAATATTTTGATGCTCAGCGAATCGTGACTTACGATGAAGTTTTGGCTGCTGAAAAGTTGGTGGATACCAAGTTGGGCAAGCCCCATCCATTTATTGTCTTGAAGGCGATTTATCCCGATCTGACCGATGCCGAGTTAATTCAGATGTCCGAAAATTCTCATCCTCGGGTGGCTTACATCGGGGATGCAGCCAGTGATGTCGCAGCAGCGAAAGCGGCAGGTTGTTGGTCGATCGGTGTCCTCACTGGTTTCGGCAACGATCTGAAATACAAGCGGCAGCTATTAGAAAAAATCGGCTGTGATCACGTAATAGTCAATGTTGTCGCTTTACCAGATTTACTATGAATAACTACAATTAAAATTATGAGTACAGCTTGGATCGCACTAATTTGTGCAGGAATTGCCGAAATCGGCTGGCCGGTAGGGCTGAAAATTTCTCAGCTACCTGGTAAAGTAGTCCCTGGTGTCATCATTGCCATCATATCTCTGGCATTTAGTGGTGGCTTGCTCTGGTTTGCCCAAAAAGAGATTCCGATCGGCACTTCCTACGCTGTCTGGACTGGCATCGGCGCAGCCGGGACATTTTTGATTGGAGTGTTTTATTTTGGTGATGCCACCAACGTCTTGCGCTATGTGGCGGTAGGATTAATTATTGGCGGAGTGATCTTACTCAAAGCTGCTTAGGCGATCTGCAAATGAATTTCTGCAATTGAGAACGAACCGGAGGCGATCGATCACTCCCTAGAGTGCTAAAATAAACGACTTGTTCGAGCAAAGCTTAGGAGAAAAGATCGTGGCGCGGATGTATTATGATGCCGATGCTAATTTAGACCTGTTCAAAGGTAAAACCGTTGCCATTATTGGCTATGGTTCCCAAGGACATGCCCATGCCCTCAACCTGAAGGACAGCGGCGTAAACGTCGTGATTGGCTTGTATGAGGGCAGCAAATCTGCCAGCAAAGCCGAAGCCGAAGGATTGACCGTAAAAACCGTGGCCGAAGCCGCCAAAGCAGCCGACTTCATCATGATCTTGTTGCCCGATGAAGTGCAGCGCACCATTTACGAAAATGAAATCAAGCCCCACTTAACTGCTGGTAAAGTTTTAGCCTTTGCCCATGGCTTCAACATTCACTTCGGTCAAATTGTGCCCCCAGCCGATGTAGATGTAGTAATGGTGGCTCCGAAAGGCCCTGGTCATTTGGTGCGACGCACTTACCAACAAGGTGAGGGTGTACCGGCACTATTTGCAATTTATCAAGATGCCAGCGGCCAAGCCCGCGATCGAGCAATGGCTTATGCCAAAGGTGTCGGCGGCACTCGGGCTGGCGTATTAGAGACTACTTTTAGAGAAGAAACCGAAACCGACTTGTTCGGTGAACAGGCTGTCCTCTGCGGCGGCTTGAGCGCCCTGATCAAAGCCGGTTTCGAGACTTTAGTCGAAGCTGGCTATCAGCCAGAGTTGGCTTACTTTGAGTGCTTACATGAAGTGAAGCTGATTGTAGATTTAGTCGTAGAAGGTGGCTTGGCTACCATGCGCGACAGTATCTCTAACACTGCTGAATATGGCGACTACACTCGTGGTCCCCGCATTGTGACGGCTGAAACTAAGGCTGAAATGAAACGGGTATTGCAAGAAATTCAATCTGGCCAATTCGCCCGCGAATTTGTGCTAGAAAAACAAGCTGGCAATCCTGGTTTTACGGCCATGCGTCGGAATGAAGCCGAGCACCAAATCGAAACAGTCGGCAAGGATCTCCGCGCCATGTTTAGCTGGTTGAAAAAAGCTTAGAAGCGTTTGCCGAGGGGGAGCAATCCCCCTAGCACCAATCCGCCCACGGCTAAACCAGTGAGCGCCAGACCCAGCTTAACTGGTGGAAAGTCCCACAGCAAAAACTTAAAGGAAACCACGGTTAGGTTTTGGGCGGTGACAATGGCGATCGAAAGTACCGCTGCCCCGATCGCCAGTAAAATCAGCCATTGAACCCACCGACTTAAAAAAGACATCGCGTTATACTTCCTACAGATCCTTTGTGGACTCAATATCCTCAATCCTAACCTTTATCGTCGCCCCTAAAATTAATATGACCGTCAAACCAGAATGGCTGCGGGTGAAAGCGCCCCAAATGGAGCGGGTGGGCAAAGTCAAAGATATTCTGCGCGACCTGCAGCTCAATACGGTGTGCGAAGAAGCTTCTTGCCCCAATATTGGCGAATGTTTCCAAGCGGGCACTGCTACTTTTTTAATTATGGGTCCGGGCTGTACCCGAGCTTGCCCTTATTGCGATATTGATTTCAACAAAAAGCCGCCCGAGCTAGACCCAGCCGAGCCACATCAGTTAGCTTTAGCAGTGCAAAGACTGAAGCTCAACCATGTGGTGATTACTTCGGTAAACCGAGATGACTTAGAAGATGGCGGGGCGATGCAGTTTTTGCGCTGCATTGGTGCGGTGCGTGCCCTGTCACCTAAGACCACGATCGAAGTTTTGATTCCAGACATGTGTGGCAACTGGGCAGCCCTAGAAACTATTCTGCGGGCAGAGCCAGAGGTGCTGAATCACAACACCGAAACTGTGCCGCGTTTATATCGGAAGGTTCGCCCCCAAGGTAACTATTTACGCAGTTTAGAGGTGATCAGTAAAACCAGGCAACTGGCTCCGAAGATTTATACTAAGTCTGGAATTATGGTGGGATTGGGCGAATCTGATGCTGAAGTACGCCAAACAATGCGAGATCTCCGAGAGGCTCACTGTGATATTTTAACGATCGGCCAATATTTGCAGCCTTCACCACAGCATCTGCAACTAGTGGAGTTTGTGACCCCCGAGATATTCGCTAGCTGGAAAGAGTTTGGCGAGTCGATCGGTTTCTTACAAGTTGTTTCGTCACCCCTGACTCGTAGCTCTTATCATGCGGAGCAAGTACGGGAATTAATGGTACAAAATCCCCGCTAGATATGTTGCTGCCTTCTACAATTATTGGTGCTGGTGCTTGGGGCAATGCTCTGGCTGGTTTGGTGCGATCGCCGGTAAAGGTATGGTCGCGGAAATCTGCGCTGACTTTGGTAGAGGCGGTGACTGGCAGTGAGTTAGTGATCTCGGCAGTATCTATGGCCGGGGTGAATGAGATGGTCGATCGGCTGCAAAACATTATTACCCCAGAGCAAATTATTGTAACCACTACTAAAGGTTTAGATTTAGCAACTAATTTGACTCCTGCGCAAATTTGGGCAGCAGCTTTTCCCCAGAATTCGATCGTGGTGTTATCAGGACCAAATCTTTCAGCAGAAATTCAGCAGGGTTTACCAGCAGCAACGGTAGTAGCGAGTAGTGATCACTCTGCTGCCAAAAAAGTCCAAACAGCATTTTCTTCGAGTCAGTTTCGGGTCTATACCAACGATGATCCTCTAGGGGTAGAGCTGGGTGGTACGGTGAAGAATGTGATGGCGATCGCGGCTGGCACCTGTGATGGTTTGGGTCTTGGCAGCAATGCCAAGGCTGGTCTGCTGACTAGGGGTTTAGCCGAAATTGTCAGAATCGGTACTCATTGGGGCGCAAACCCCGAGACATTTTATGGACTTTCGGGTTTGGGTGATTTGTTGGCAACTTGTAGTAGTAGCCTGAGCCGGAATTATCAGGTGGGCTATGGTTTGGCGGCAGGTCGATCGCTTGCTGAAATTTTGGCACAGTTAGAAGGTACTGCTGAGGGCGTAAATACCACTAAAGTATTGATGCAAATTTCTCGCCAAAATCAGGTAGAGTTACCAATTACTACGATGGTCGATCGGGCTTTGCAAGGCCAAATTACCCCGGCGGAAGCGTTGACTGCTTTAATGCTACGAGACAATCGTCCTGAGTAAATTTCCAGTGAGCATGGCTTACCAGATATAATAGGGCATCGACTTGCTCTTGGCATCTTTTATGAAAGCTTCTGAACACCCTGCCATTATTAGGTTTCAACGTGCCCTGCGCAACCTTTCGCTCGATCCACTGATCACCGATCGAGATGTGGATTTGTTTGGTGTGGAGTATGGTGGAGCAACTCTGGCTAAATTGGATAGCCTGATTCGTGACAGTGATGCTCACGATAGCAAAATTATGTTTACGGGTCATACTGGCTGCGGTAAATCTACACTATTAGCTGCATTGGCAAGGCAGCTTGAGGATGATTATTTTGTAACCCGCTTTTCGATCGCCGAAACTTCTGATCGATCAGGGGTAAATCATGTGGAGATTTTGTTTGCAACTGGATTGAATCTACTGCGTTCAGCAAGTTTAGCAGGCATCATAATTCCTGCGGCAACCCAGAAATCTTTGGCTACCTGGTTTGCACGCTATACAAAAACAGAAAGTGATGCTAAGGCTATCAAAGGAGAAGTTGGGCTAGACTTTTGGAAATTGGTGGTGTTGAAGGTACAAGCTGAGCGCACGATTAGAGAAGATATTCGCCAAGAGTTTGAGCCAAATATTAAAGATTTGGTGGCGAAACTCAATGAAATTGCTGCCACTATTCAAGTCGCTTCTAAGCGTAAGTCAGTAATAATTATTGATGATTTAGATAAACTAGATATGCCAGTGGCTAAAAAGATTTTCCAGGATAATATTAAATCTTTGTTTATGCCACATTTTGCAATTATCTATACTCTCCCGATCGCGGCGATGAGAGATACCCAAATACGCAGTGTCTTGGGTACTGAAACTGATGATAGTATTGTGGAATTGGCCGTTAGTAAAATTTATGCCAAGGGCGATCGAATCAAAGGTGCTGATAAATACCAAACAGCGGTAGTAAAAAAACTGGCAGACATGCTGTGTAAGCGTTTAACCGATAATGTAATTAAAATTGATGAAATAATGGAGCCAGAAGTAGTTAATGGGATTGCCTTGGCCAGTGGTGGTGTGTTAAGAGAGTTGGTCAGAATAACAATTCGCTGCTGTCGGATCTGCCTCACGCAGATTCGGCAAGATTTAACCAATACTGACTGTAAAGTTACAATGGCTGTTTTAGCAGAAGCTTGTAAAGAGCTAAGATTAGAATTTGAAAGACCGCTAGGGCGATCGGACTACGATATATTGCAGCAAATTGATAAGAATTATTTACCAGAGGATGCTCAACAGCAAGAATTTTTAACACTATTGCATGGTTTGTATGTTTTGGAATATTGCAATGATGAAATTTGGTACGATTTACACCCAATTGTGATCGATTTACTTCGTCGGAAGAAGATGATTAACTAAGGGGGATATATGGCAAATACATTGACTAAACTCGATCCTGCGAATCAAAATGCCTATGATGGCTTAGTTGTTTCGATTGAATCACTTCAGGGCAAAATGGGAATTATTTTTGCTATTTGTGATAGTCCTGAATTGCAACTAGAAATTATTTATCGTTATGAGCAGGAATTATCGACCCTGGTTAGACCATATCGCGTTGAAATCCCACCAAGTGAGCCAAATATTCGCTTGATGATTAGTAATTTGATTGATAATGAAGAATATTTGCAAAATGCTGGAGCAGCGGTAGTTAGTGTTGTAGGCTCAGAAAAAATTCCCTCATTCAGATCGGCAGCTTTTGATGATGATCAGCGCCCAAATTTACAGAAATGGTTTGGCTATTTGCAATGGACTAGAGAAGCTTTTCGTGAATTTCGCTTCCCAATAATTTTGTGGGTCAACAGCTATGTAGTGAAGAATTTGATGCGCCAAGCTCCAGATTTCTGGAGTTGGCGACAAGATGTTTTTGAGTTCAAACGTCTTCCGGCAAATGATTCGGTAACTGCTTTTTCCACACAATGGAGTGATAGAAAAAATGAATCGTCAGCCCAAACTATTCCGGTAAGTGAGCTATTAGAAATCATCAAGTCTTTAGAAGAAGATCCTAATAATCCTTTGCTTGGCTCTATGTATTTGCGTGCTGGCCAAGCTTTCTATCAACAAGCAATGAATAATCTTACTGTTGATTACTCGGTGAACATTGAATCATCGAAAGATTATTTTCGGCGAGGTATTACTAGGCTGGATACTAATGATTCTATCGAATTAGCGAATGCCTGTTGCGATTTGGCAGCGGTGCATGTTTCACAGTATGAATACACTATAGCTCAAGATTTGTATGAGCAAGCATTGGAAAAATATCAAGAAAATTCAAGTAGTCAGGGGGAAGCAAACACCTTACAAAAAATAGGTGATGTTAAAAGAAAATTATACAAAAATACAGAAGCTTTAGATAATTATTATTTAGCTACCGAAATATATCACAGACTAGGCGATCGGCTGGGAGCGGCCAATACGCTGAAGGCGATCGGGGATGTGTTGCAGTTCAAAGACCAAAGGGATGAAGCATTAGAGAAATATAGCCAAGCCTTAAAAATGTATGAGGAAGTGGGCGATCGGCTCGGAGCAGCCAATACCATTCAGGCTATTGGTCACATTTATTTCCATCAGGATCAACTAGTTCCAGCGATGGCACAATACCAACAAGCCCTTGAGCTTTTTATTACCATTCAAGATCGCTATAGTACCGGAGCTGCTTGGATTTATATTGCTCGCACCCAAGCTAAACAAAAAAATATCCCCAAGGCCAAGCAAGCTTATCAACAAGCCCAAAAACTATTCCAAGAAATCAACCTACCCGAACTTATAGCTATTTGTGAACGAGGAATAGCAGAATTAGATAGCGATGAATAGAGCTGCTGACTAGACTTCCTGGGCATTATTGCGCTTCGATCGAGTGTACAAATGAAACAATACCAAAATTGATGCCAGAAATTTGATCTCGTGGACAAAAGCAAATAAGTCAAGGTTGAGGATTAATTTTGACCATTTGCGACCAAACAAAGTAATGGGATCGATCAAATACGGATCGCCGTGGGATTCTGGTGTGAGATTTAGCCAAATCAGTCACCCCGATCCCAGTAAAACCTGGATAGATCTATAATTCATAAGCACATTGATATGCTTACGATTATTTTTTGGTAGCCCCCATGCCCGAAGTCAGCGACTGCCCCGCCACCGCCTTCAACCTCCAGCAGCCCCTCGATAAAGTTGTCGATACCTGCGTTCACTGTGGGTTCTGCCTCTCCACCTGTCCCAGCTATCGGGTACTAGGCAACGAAAACGATTCGCCTCGGGGGCGGATTTACCTGATGGACGCTCTAAACAAAGCAGATGATGATGAGCGCCAGATTCCCCTTTCTCCCACCACCGT
>JAYSRP010000320.1:0-2258 GCA_043721015.1 Synechococcales cyanobacterium
CTTTAATGCCCGATACACCTAAAATCTGGGCACCGGTAGGAAAATCTGGCCCAGGGATATACTGCATCAATTCCAGGTCAGTGATCTCTGGGTTGCGAATCACCGCCATTAAACCATCTACTACTTCACCCAGGTTATGAGGTGGAATATTGGTGGCCATCCCCACCGCGATGCCCGAAGAGCCATTCACTAAAAGCTGGGGAATCCGCGCTGGTAATACGGTGGGTTCTTGTTGAGAGCCGTCAAAGTTATCGGCAAAGTCTACGGTTTCGCATTCAATATCTTGGAGCAATGCTACGCCGGTTAAAGCTTGTAACCGCGACTCGGTGTACCGCATTGCCGCTGGTGGGTCGTTGTCGATCGAGCCAAAGTTACCGTGACCATTGATCAACGGGCTGCGCATGGAGAAGTCTTGCGCCATCCGTACCAAGGCATCATAAACAGCCGTGTCGCCATGAGGGTGGTACTTACCCAGTACTTCCCCGACTACGCGGGCGCATTTGCGAAAAGGTCGATCGGCGGTTAGCCCCAACTCGTGCATGGCATACAAAATGCGGCGATGCACTGGCTTCAGGCCGTCTCGGGCATCGGGCAAAGCGCGACCGACGATCACGCTCATGGCGTACTCTAGGTAGGAGCGAGACATCTCTTGTCGTAAGTCTATGGGGATGATCCGCTCTTCTGATAAAGTCATGGAAATAGCTCCTGCGCCTGCTTCTGGCTCATACTGATCGGTAGTTCAATTTTATCATAGAACGGCTTGTATGGGTTGGGAGCGCTCACGGAAAATCAACTTGGCTCCAGCAGTACTCACAGCATCCATTCGATCGACTGTTTACTATTGACCGAACTGCTGCCGAAATGCGAGCATCAGCCATGAACCGATATTCCCAATGACTTCATCACATCTTTGATGTCACAACCACGTAGCTGCGCGATGGCAATCAAGGCTTTTACTCGATCAACATTGGCCAGTTCTAAGGCATCTGACATCTCCATTAGTTGCAAATGCTCATTCTCTGTCAAAGTCTCTGCTTGGCGTAGCTCGATCAAGGAATGATATTTAGACCACCATTCATCCCCGAATCCCAAATTAACACGCTGTAACAAATCAACTTCAAAAACTTCTTGCTCAGTCGATTGTTTGCCCAGGATTCCTACTATTAGGTCGGATGCTAGCTGTTGGGGATCTAATCCTTGCTGTTTAGCCTGAAGTTCAAGCTGTTGAATGGTTCCAACAGGAAGGTTAACTGTAATTGAAGACATAATTATCCCTCACGAATCATGTGCAAATTATAGCTGATGACACATCATGTATTTTTAGACTTTCTAAAACTTATTTATCTCACTTGATCGCAAATAAAGATATCCTAGTAAGAAGTAATTGACCAAAGAATTATGAGCAATGACCCTGGGCTTTCCATCAGCAAACCTGTTCCAGTCCTCAATAAGTCAATCAAAGTCAACTTCAAAGACTTTTTAAAAGCATTAGGCAAAGCAAGCGTAGACCTCGGTTTTGGCAAATGGGATAGTCTCGCTGGTGTTGATGCCTTAGCGGCATTGGGGTTATCGGCGGGGGCTGAAGAGATCGCTTGGTTGTTGGTCTATCGATCGATCCTCCAAGCCATGAAAAATTTGGTTGACGAAAAGACAGAGATCGCGCCAGAGAGGTTTAAGCCGAAGGAATTGAAGGTGGCGATCGATCAGGCTTTGGCGGACAGTAGTTTGTTGATTGATCGGGAGTTTTTTGCTCATCCTGGTAAGGCTGCGGTGGTGGGGTTAATTCAGCCTTCTTTTGTCAGTTGGCTGGTTGCTGCTGGGGTATTTGAGGCTGATGCTCGGGCGATTAGCCAACGGTTGCCGATTTATTTTGCGGCGGCTTTGCATCAGGAATGGGGCGATCGACCTAAAGATTATGGGGTTTTGAAGGAGAAGCTGGATACGCCTTTTACTCAGGCGAACGATCGAGCACAGGCTTGGGCGCGCTATGGTGTTTGGCTACAAAAGCAGGTGGAGGAGCCGCTGTTTTTGGAGGCGTTTAGTTTGAAGCAGGTGTTTGTGCCGCTGCGGGCTTATTATGATCGAAAAATTGCTGAGCCGGGGGAGCGCGATGAGCGGTTGGAGGGTAAGAGGAAAACTGAGCGGATTGTAGTTGATTTGGAGTCGGAGTTAATATGCTGGCTGTCGCTGGCGAAGAAGGATGATGCGATTCGGCTAATTAGTGGCGGCCCTGGTAGTGGGAAGTCGTCTTTGACTAA
>JAYSRP010000321.1:0-9960 GCA_043721015.1 Synechococcales cyanobacterium
TGTCTCGAAAGATGCTGACATGCACGATCTGAGCTTAGTATTCGGAAATCCACCAAAAGTTATTTGGCTTCGCCTGGGGAACTGTTCGACATCACAAGTTGAAAATCTGCTGCGTCGGGAGTTTAGCACGATTGAATTATTTTACAAAGATGAGACTCTATCCCTACTTGCTTTGTCATGATGTACTGATGGCGTTGGATCTCTTTCTAAATCTTTCGCCGAGGGAGAAAAATTATTAGCGATCGCCGCATAACAACGCCCATGCACACCGACCACTGAGAGTCGATCGGTTGTGAAGCAGAGGTGAGCTGAGGCTGGTGATGGGCAACGTTATGCTGCTTAGATTGTTGGTGTAGACACAACCGAAAGAACCTCTGTTTTGGAAATATTATCTTTATTCAGGAGAATTAACATGCCAAGTATAAAAGGAAATTCAGACGACGCTGGGGTACCTGGTGTACTTGGAGAAAGCTCTACTTTTAATGGAGTGCTTGGTTATACTACTGCTGCTGGTCATTCAGGAGTTGCAGGAGCCTGTGACGAAGGTAATGGCAACGGAGTTTATGGACGCAGTAAAAATGTTGATGGTGTAGTGGGCTATAGTTCTGCAACGGGGCACAGCGGAGTTGCTGGAGTTAATGAACAAGGTGATGGCAACGGAGTTTATGGTAGAAGCACCAAACAAGCAGGTGTATATGGCGAAAGCAAGGGCTTCAATGGTGTTCTAGGACTGACAACAGCAGATGGTCATGCTGGTGTTGCTGGTGTCTCAGATGAAGGTAATGGTAACGGAGTTTATGGGCGTAGTAAGAACAGAAATGGAGTCTACGGGGTCAGTTCAGCCGCAGAGCATTCAGGAGTTGTAGGACAGAATGATAACGGAACAGGTGTTCTTGGAAGAAGCAAGAATAGTAGAGGAGTTTGGGGATTAAGTGATACTGCTGAAGGTGTTATTGCACAGACGAAATCGTCAGCTACTGCTGCACTGGCTGCATACCAATCAAATCCTGACAGTAACACTGCTGCGCTTTATGCAAAGCACGACGGCAATCGAACAGCAGCTTTTTTTGAAGGTAATGTTATAGTCACAGGTGACATTGAGTTGAGGAATGCTGACTGTGCAGAGGATTTTGACATCGCGGGGTTAGTAAAAGTTGATCCTGGAACTGTAATGGTAATTGACTCTGAAGGAGCTTTATGGCAGAGTGATCGCGCCTATGATAAACGAGTGGCAGGCGTGATTTCTGGTGCAGGTAGCTATAAGCCTGGATTGATCTTAGATAAGCAAGAATCATCTAACAACAGAATGCCAATCGCATTAATGGGCAAGGTTTACTGCAAAGTAGATGCGAGTTATGGTGCGATCGAGGTAGGCGATTTATTGACATCTTCACCAACTCCCGGTCATGCAATGAAAGCAGACGATCCCCTCAAAGCTTTTGGTGCAGTTATTGGTAAAGCTTTACAAGAACATAAACAGGGACTGGGGCTGGTGCCCATATTAGTTTGTCTTCAGTAAGACAATGCGAAACTTTAAAACTCCCTGAAAACATTGAGAGGCAATCTTTTATGAGTGACCAAGCAATACAGAGATTTAACCAGCATGTCGATCTAGGAAACCTAACAAACGATGTTAAAGTGACCTATCGGGTTAGTGGCGGGATGCCGCATGAAGCAGTTGAACAAGAATTTGTGGTTTCTGGAAGTGGTTCGGCTAATTTGACGGGTCGGAATGCTTCGGGATCGATATCTCCCCAAACATTTGGGATAGATCGGGGAGAAAATCGAGAGATTTTTGGACTAGTCAGATCGGGCATCGATCGATTGCCCACTCGATCGGAAGCACGTTTTCTTCCAGATTCTTCAGTGGGGACCATAATCATAGAAGTGAATGGGGAGGAGGAAACTTTCTACTTTCTCGCAGATGAAGCCGATCGCACAGCACAGAACAAACCTATTCCTCTAGAAATTTCTGAAGCTATTCAACGTCTTACAGAAATTTCTCAACGTACACAATAGCAAGAATTGGGAGGGAATTATGGCAATGAGTCTTAGAGGTGTTGTACGCAGATACAGCAACGTGACTGGATCGTTTTCTGTCGCTCAAGCCGTTTTTAATGGCAACATCATGGGCGGTGTATCTTTACGGTCTAAATTGCAAGATATGGCGCGGCAGGAGTTCTCAGTCGATATAAGTGAGTGTATATACGGCTGGACGGCTGCCTTTCAGCAAACTTGGAGTCACATCAGAGTTCGGATTCGGTTGAATCCAGATGCAGGTATCACAGATGCAACCATGAACACATTGAGAACGACTTGGCAAACTGGAATCCAGAATACTTGGAGTAACCGATGGGGTTGTGGTCGTCCTAGTGAAGCAACCTGTTCATTTACATTTGAAGTTCAATGGGTCGGCAATAACGAGCATCATGTAGTTCAAACTCGTCAATGTCCAGCAGGAACATTTTGTCAGACGAACATGGGTCTTTGGCACACAAATGACACTGGTGCTGTAGCAGCACATGAGTTTGGACATATGCTTGGGAATGCAGACGAATATACTAGCGCAACAATATGTCCAAGTAGAAATCCCGTCAACACTGGCACAATTATGGATAATAATTCCAACAATATTCCAGCTAGATTGATTCAGCGATTCGCTGATAATCTTGGCTCAAACGTTGTTACTGTCTAAAGTATGTGAACGGCGCATAACACAATTGTTATACTGCTGAATTATTAGTAGAGATTTTCATAGCGAAAGGCTATTCATATGCAAAATTTTCAGTTCCCCAAATCTGAAGAAGAGCTTGTATTCTTTCCTTAAAGCTAGTTTAGAACTTCAATTTTGCACTAGGATGGAGGAATAAACCAAAAGCTTGAAACAGGAACTTGCTTTTATGACTAACCCTAACCTTAGCCGTGAAGAAATTTCCCAGCGTGGCAAAGAGATATATCAACAGCGCATCCGCGCCCACATTGAAACGGCAGAAAATATCGGTAAAATTATCGCCATCGATCTAGATACTGGCAACTATGAAATTGACCAAGATCTACTCGCTGCCTGTAATCGCCTACAAGAGAAACAACCTGATGCGGTCACTTGGGCTGAACGCATCGGTTACGATGCCGTTTACGCGATAGGTGGGACATTGGTTAGAACCACATTATGATCAATGGAACAGTTGTTGGTTTTCAAGCACGCATGGGAATTATTATCTACCCTCCAGACCGTGCAGAAATAGAAATTGAGTGCGTTGTGGATACAGGCTTTGAAGGATTCTTAACCTTGCCACCTACTGTAGTCGCAGAGCTTAAACTACCTTACGTCGCACCAATTGATGCGAATTTGGCTGACAACTCCCGCATTGTAACCAATGTTCATCAGGGCATAATCATCTGGAATGGAGTGGAGCGAGTAATTCCAATTTTGGCAATGGGTCGTCGCCCTCTGATCGGAACAGCACTTTTAGTAGATCTTCATCTTGGGATTGATTTTTGTGAAGGAGGAACAGTATTGGTAGACGACATCATGTGATTTAAACTACTGCCGTTAGAGCAGCGGCGCAGCATAACAACGCGCTGGAGCGGACGGTTAAAAGTCGTGGATAGGGTTGTAAAAACTGTCTATCGCCGCTCAGCTAGGCCGTTATGCCGCTCAGATTGTTGATATAGGCGTAACCGAAAGAACCTCTGTTTTGAATTTGAAAATATTATATTTTTCAGGAGAATTGATATGCCAAGTATAAAAGGAAATTCAGATATCCCTGAGGTACCTGGTGTATTAGGAGAAAGCTCTACCTTTAATGGAGTGCTTGGCTATACTACTGCTAATGGTCATGCCGGAGTTGCAGGAGCCTGTGATGAAGGTGATGGCAACGGAGTTTTTGGACGCAGTAAGAACAGAAATGGAGTCTTTGGGGTCAGTTCTGCCACAGAACATTCAGGAGTCGTGGGACAGAATGATAACGGGACAGGGGTTTTAGGGAGAAGTACAAATAGCAGAGGTGTATGGGGACTCAGTGATAATTCTGTGGGAGTTTTAGCTCAGACACGATCAAGTAACACTCCAGCCTTGCAAGCATTTCAATCTAATCCAAAAAGTAATTCATTTGCTCTCCATGCAAAGCATGATGGTGGAAAGATAGCAGGATTTTTTGAGGGCAGTGTTGAAATAACAGGTTCTATTGCTGTTCAAGGTGTGAATTTAATTCAACGCATACAGCAACTTGACCAGCAGGTTCAAATGTTATCTTCACAAGTCTCGGAACTTATGAGAAACCGCCCAACCACCACAACCTTTACAATTGATGTAACTGTAACTCAATCTGAAGTTAAAGTGATAGGGCAAGGTTTTCGGCCAAGTGTTAAGTGCTTTATTTTTGTTGTTTATCCAGACTTTACAAGAAAAGTATTGGAGGAAACCGCAGATAGTAACGGAAAATTGAATTTCAATACCTCTGTTTCGGCATTATGCGTTCTTGGCCTGACTCTAACACTGAATTTTACAGTCAATCAACCAGATGCTTCTGGACGAGACAAATTTACAAATACTGTTGCCAAATCTATTAGCTGTTGAGAAGCTCTGTACTTTAAGCAAGCCGTTATGCAGCCTAATCTATCGGTAAGACAGCATAGAAATCGATGTTTCTTGAGATGGGTTCCATGGTCGGCTATATAACAAGGGTTTTCAACGGAACAGAGAGATACGCTGTGAATGCGCGTCGCCGTCCAATGACACACAAGCCGCAATGCCACCCCATCGCTTACAATGATGATCTTGAAATGATGTGCGATCTCCCAACTTATGAGCGGAATTGAACGAGATATTATTATTCCTGATCTCCGACCGAGTCTGATCGATCGCCATTTGCCTGATACGCTTCAAGTACAACGATTATTGCGAAGAGAAGGCAGAGCGCATGTTTTCAATGATCTCCAAACCTTAAAACGAGTCACTCAGGCTATCATTGTGGGTGGAGAGCGAACCGGAATAGAGGATGAAGACGATGATTATGAACGATATGGACTCTACTTTTCTGAGCCAATCGGCTACATAATTAGGACAGATGGGAGTCAAACTCCACTTTATTACGGTGAAATCAAAATTGTAAAAACAACAGGTGAGTATCATGCAATCCCACGCACCAGCCCTCGTAGAACAAGCTAAAGCCTGGAAGTTTCTAGAACTTTGGGTTGATCCGGTTCTTTTCCCACCGAAGATTCTCATGCTAGTTGGTGAGCAAAACGGTGCTTGTCGAATTTTTAATCCTGCATCTGACTATAAACTTGTAGTCACTCATTCAAACTATCAAGCTGCTCAAGAATGGCTTCTTGAAGATGAATATGAACGAGTTAAAGGTCAGCTTTTGGCTGAAGAAGTTTTTTAGCTCATGAACTTAAATTCTTGCAGAAACACTGCATAACAATCCCGTTGCACACCGACTGTACAAAGCTATTTGGCTGAGTCCAAAAGTCTTCAATCGGCGGGTGAACGGGAACGTTGAATTGATCCCGTTTGTGAGTACTTCAAACCAATAGCTTGAGTGCTGTAAACTGTTGTAAGTTTTGTCAGGTAATGCTTTTACAAGTTCACAACACCCAACCAGTAACTTATGCGTAACTGTAGACGGAATTGTCTGTTCCGAATCATGCATCAGATAAATAACTACAACTAGAGTGCTTCTGGGGTCTATTCATGTTACGTAGTAACTGCTTTCTGAATTAAGTTAAGAATGGCCTTAGATATACCTCCCGAGAATTTCTCAGAACCTGATGTGACTTCATTATTAAATAGTGCAGCATAATAAATGATGCCTTCTGGGCTGATACTGATAGAGAAAGTCCAGCGAACATCTCGGTGCCACTCCAAAGTTAAATGTCCATCAGGCTCAACACCAACTGAAGGCAGCGGGCAATCTAGAGGCAGAAACTCAACAAAAGAACAAGCGTTCTTGTTGGTTTCTTCTTGAACAGGAAAAGCATCATTCCCATCCCAGTTTGCCGTTCTACATTCTGCCCAAACAGCCCGAAGCTCATCACAGATAAGAGTAGACGATGGATTCATTGCAGTTTTAATAAAATTTTCGAGACAGACCACGCTGGCATAGGCTTTTAATATAGCAAAAGGAATACTATCCCGTCAAAATACTCCTTTATTGACAGCTTTGTGATGTGGAGTGGTAGGTGATGGAAGAAAGAGAGAAACCATCGGCTCTACTATTCTTTAAGCCCTTGAAATCACAACCATTAAAAAAATCTGGACAAAAAACACACACTGGCGTATAGTAAGAGGCTGTGGTCAAATTTTGCGCGAATAGCCTCGGCTACCGCACGCGCTCAACGCTGGCTCTGCTTGGATACTAGCTGATTAAACAGCCCCAGTCCGATCGAGCACAACAACAGCATTGAACAGTACCTAGAGCGATCGTAGAGTCTCAGCAATTCATCTGAAAACGTTGTTTTAGCAGCGTCTTTACTTACCCCCTTCCGTACAGCAGCATAATTACCCAAATGGACGCGCCAGCCGGTGGAAGTCCATCAACAAACTAGTGTCTCAACAAATTAGGAACACAAACGCCGTGTCGATCGGTATATTAGGCACCAAAGTCGGCATGACCCAGATCTTTGATGAAGAAGGAAGAGCAGTCCCTGTAACTGTTGTTCTGGCTGGGCCATGTCGAGTAACCCAAATCAAAACTAAGCAAACAGACGGTTATGAATCTGTACAGCTTGGCTTTGACGAAGTCACCCCCAAGAAACTGAACAAGCCCGAGTTAGGTCATTTAAATAAAACCGAAGCTCCTCCCTTGCGTCATTTACAAGAATTTCGCGTGACCTCTGCCAGCGAATGGACAGTCGGCCAAGAAATTAAATCTGATGTATTTGCCGTCGGTCAAATCGTAGACGTAGTAGGCAACACCATCGGGCGCGGTTTCGCCGGTTGGCAGAAGCGCCACAACTTTGCCCGCGGCCCTATGACTCACGGTTCTAAGAATCACCGTGAACCTGGTTCCACCGGTGCTGGTACTACCCCTGGTCGGGTATATCCCGGTAAGAAAATGGCCGGTAGACTAGGTGGTAAGCGCGTCACTATCGGCAAACTGCCAGTAGTAATGGTAGACCCCGAGAAGAACCTGATTTTGATCGCCGGTTCTGTGCCCGGTAAGCGCGGCACCCTCCTGCGGATCATTCCTGAAGTTAGAGTTGGTAAGTAGGAGGAAATGAAAAATGACTAATTGCGTAGTACGCGACTGGCAAGGAGCAGAAGCTGGCACCGCCACTCTGGAACTGAAAGTTGCTTCCGAAGAAAATGCTACTCACATCGTCCATCGGGCGGTAGTGCGGCAGATGAACAACGAACGCCAGGGAACAGCTTCAGCTAAGACCCGCGCCGAAGTTAAAGGTGGTGGTCGCAAGCCCTGGAAACAAAAAGGTACAGGCCGCGCCCGTGCCGGTTCGATTAGATCTCCGCTCTGGCGGGGGGGCGGTGTGATTTTTGGACCAAAACCCAGAGATTACAGCACTAAAATGAACCGCAAGGAAAGAAGGTTAGCTTTACGCACCGCTTTCTTTAGTCGGGTAGATGAATTGGTAGTAGTAGAAGATTTTGCTAGCCAGTTGACCAAGCCCAGCACCAAAGAAATGGTTGGTGCTGTACAGCGGTGGGGTGTTACTGCTGGTCAGCGGGTACTGATTATTGTGGCTGACATGGCCGAATCAGAGAATGTCTACCGATCTGCCCGCAACGTTAACAAGCTGAAGATGATTTCGGCTAACGGCTTGAACATATATGATGTGCTCCATGCTGATGTAGTGATCGTCACCAAGAGCGCTCTCACCAAGATCCAGGAGATATACAGTGACGACTAGAAGACCCGAACCGACCAGAATTGATAGCCGCGACCTGCCAGACGTTCTGCACAAGCCAATCATTACTGAAAAAGCTACCCGCCAAATGGAGCAAAACAAATTTGTTTTTGACGTTGCGCCTAAATCTACCAAGATTGACATTAAAGCGGCAGTGGAAAACATGTTTAACATCAAGGTGGTACGAGTTGACACCTACAACCCACCTCGGCGTAAAAAGAAAGTTGGCCGCTTTGCTGGCTACAAGCCCCACTTCAAACGGGCGATCGTTACCGTGGCAGCAGGCCAAACTATTCCAATTTTCCCCGAACCATAGGATATATTCCTGAGTTCAGTCCTTTATTTCCATCTTTAGATTGAGTTAACTTATGGGTACTCGTTCATATCGGCCATATACCCCGAGTACTCGCGAAACCGTAATTTCTGACTTTGCAGAAATCACCGCGAGTAAGCCGGAAAAATCTCTTGTCGTCCACAAGCATCGTGCTAAAGGGCGCAACAACCGTGGTGTAATCACCAGTCGCCGTCGGGGTGGTGGTCACAAGCGGATGTATCGGATTATCGACTTCCGCCGTCAAGACAAAGTTAATATTCCTGCGCGGGTGGCGTCGATCGAATACGATCCCAACCGCAACGCCCGGATTGCCTTGCTGTTTTACCGTGATGGTGAAAAGCGCTACATCTTGCACCCATTAGGCTTAGAAGTTGGCACCGAAATCGTGACTTCGCCAGAAGCACCGTTTGAAATTGGTAATGCTTTGCCTTTGGCTAACATTCCTTTGGGCACCATGGTAAATAGCATCGAGCTAGTAGCAGGCAAAGGCGCGCAAATCGCCCGTTCTGCTGGTGCCGGTGCAACCATCATGGCCAAAGACGGTGACTATGTCACTCTCAAAATGCCTTCTGGTGAAGTCCGCATGGTTCGCCGGGAATGCTACGCCACCATTGGTCAAATCGGCAACACCGAAGCGCGCAACATGAGCGCCGGTAAAGCTGGTCGCAACCGCTGGAAGGGCCGCAGACCGAAGGTCAGAGGCAGCGTCATGAACCCTGTCGATCACCCACACGGCGGTGGTGAAGGTCGGGCGCCGATCGGACGCAGCGGCCCTGTTACACCTTGGGGTAAACCGACTCTGGGTTACAAAACTCGGCCAAAGAACAAGCTCAGCGACAAGTTAATCCTCCGTCGCCGTCGCAAGTCTTCCAAGCGCGGCAAGGGCGGTCGTCAGAACTAGTAATCGGTTGGTTTCGGCTCCGCTCAACCACCGATTACTCCAGTTGGCTGAGCGGAGTCGCAGCCAACGGCAAAGTTTTCCAGTCGTTTATTTAAGCAATTACTATGGGTCGTTCACTCAAAAAAGGGCCATTCGTCGCTGACCACCTCATGACTAAGGTGGAAAGAATGAATGCCAGCGGTAAAAAAGAAGTCATCAAGACTTGGTCTCGGGCTTCCACCATCTTTCCCCAGATGATTGGCCACACGATCGCCGTTCACAACGGTAGACAGCACGTTCCCGTCTTTGTCTCCGACCAAATGGTGGGTCACAAACTGGGAGAGTTCGCACCGACTCGCACCTATCGCTCCCATGCGAAGGGCGACAAAAAAGCAGGTAGATAACGCCTCTCACAGGAAACCACCATGGCAGTAATAGACAAAAAAGTTGAAGTTAAGGCAATTGCCAAATATATTCGGATGTCGCCCTTTAAGGTGCGCCGAGTACTAGACCAAATTCGCGGTCGTTCTTACCGAGAAGCGCTGATTATTCTAGAATTCATGCCCTACAAGGCTTGTGAAGAAATCGTTAAGGTACTGCGCTCCGCAGCCGCTAACGCTGAACACAACAATGGGATGGACCCCGCTACCTTAGTGGTTTCCACCGCCTTTGCTGACCAAGGGCCAGTGCTTAAGCGCTTCCGCCCTCGCGCTCAAGGACGAGCTTTCCAAATTCGCAAGCCCTCTTGTCACATCACTGTGGCAGTAGCGGCGGCCAATAAATAATCACTGGTAACTCCACAAGAAGAGTACAAAATGGGACAGAAAATTAACCCGATCGGCTTTCGCCTAGGCATTACCCAAGAGCATCGTGCTCG
>JAYSRP010000322.1:0-9949 GCA_043721015.1 Synechococcales cyanobacterium
CACCTAAATCACCATCAAGCCAGCCGCCTCCAGGATACAGCCCCAAATTTGCTAACTTAACTTGAATTTCACCGACTAAACCTTCATCATCTTTTAATTGCTCAAATGTCAGTGACAAATTGTTGTTAGCGATGTTTTGTAGTGTTGTCATGATATTTATTTGCCTAATGCTTTACAGTAATGGAATTGAATTTGTAAATGTCTTGGAGTCGTCAAATTAATGACAGGGGATAGCTAGGCTAGAGATTATTGCGAAGAATGCCATAAACTCGCTCAGTGCCACCTTGCCTTAAAAATCCAGCACCATCCAGGGGAGAAATATTCACAGCCACTGAATTACGGACATTGCCGCCAATAGCTCTAACTTCTGTATCCCTAATTTCGACAATTATATCGCAGTGACTTTTGAAAAATCCTGGTGTCATAGTATCTATCGAAGAAAAATTGGTCTCTTGTCGCGTTTTACAAACTAAATCACCGAGCTGTGGTTTATGTTCGCCTACATTGAATGCCCAAAAAGGTGCAGAGGCATCACCTGCCTTCCGTTTATCAAAGGCATCATGGACATAGGCAGAATGAGACTCATTAAGTAAAAAATTAGCATAACCTGTCTTTTTCATCACAGATGAAATGAATGCTGCCGACCAAGGCTTATCACTATTACCATCACGATCATTGAATCCGATCAATTTCCAGTACTCGCCCACAATTTTTACGTGAGTGCTGTCAGTTTCCTTTTTTGTTCCTCGATCAAACCGCAGCCATTCTTGGACTACAGCGCTGACCAAAGCTTCTTTGCGATCGCTGACCAAAGGGCGTAAAAACTTTGCACTGGCAAACCCCTGTTGTGTTGTACTATCAAGCATTGCTTTGATTGCCCAAAAGCGATCATTTTCTTTGCCACTAATAAACTCTACCGATTGAGCGAGGGTTAAAGACCCTTTGATATTAGTGTTAGAAATTTCTGGAGAACTACGGAATTTTAGGTCATCAGTTTTAACTTTTAGTGTCTTCATTAAATCCTCAGATTTTTGTTTGTAAAGTCATTTCGATCAAGACAGTAGTTCAGCATAAGTCAAGGGGCCAATAATCCCATCAACTATAAGTTTTTGTGAATGAGTCTGGTTGTAGCTTGTTTGAAAATCTATAACCGCTTTTTTTGTTACTGAACCAAACCTACTATTAGGTGTTGCATTGAAAAAGCCTTTTGCTTTCAGCTTGACCTGAATTTCTTGAATATCCTCACCTACATTTCCTTCCTGAAAATAAACAAAACCAGCATAATTCTTTTCTTCCAAGAGCTTTAACAGCTCATTATTATTCTCTTTCAGTCCCTCAAAAAAGAATAATGATTCTCCCCGACAACCAGACAAACGATTTTGCCTAATACATTGCCAAAATACATCTTTGTTAATTTGTTTAGTACCTGTGCGGATTAAAACACCTGGAGATACAATAGAGGCTTTTTCTTGTCCTGTTTGGCTAATTAGATCTTTTAACATTTGTTCATACCTTTGTTGATATATGCTAAAATCTGAAGGATATAACTGCGGATGAATCATATCAACAATGTCTCGCTTAATCCAAGCCGAAAAATCTTGTAAATACTCCTTAAATCCAAAAGGATAAGGACTAGGCGACATCGAAAAAAGCAACTTGGGATTAATCACTTTAACTTCTTTAGATAACCTAGCTAAAAAGTCAGTGATTAATCCAGCACGCCACTTTAGCCAATTAGAGTTTTGAGGATCACTAGGTGGTGACTGGTTTGTGCCAAACTCCAGTCGATATAATTTTTTGGTGATGTCATCATAACCACCTTCAGAGGGCATTGCTAAGTGGTCATCACCCTGAACCCCAGCAATCTCTGGGTAGTTAGTGACTACTTCTGAAAACAGCGCAATTATAAAATCTTGAACTTCAGGGTTTAATGAATTCATCCATACAAATTTATTTTTGATTAGACGATTGCTATCTCTAGCTTGGCCTGACCATTGAGGCTTTTTCTCTAGAATATGTCCGCCATCATTTTGATATGATGCCATAAATCCATATTCAAACCAAGGAATTACCTGTAGGTCGGAACCGGCAGCATCAATTACTTCTCGCAAAAGATCTCGATCTAAACCAGGTTTGATACTTACCCCAAAGTTTTGATTTAATACCTTACTTGGGTATAAGGTGTAGCCGTTATTCCAAACCACTGGAAAAACTGTATTGAAGCCAGCATCTACTAATAGTTTCATTGCATCAGTAATGCTAGCTTTGCTTTCAAATACAGTACTCGCCGCAGTGGTAAGCCAAACTCCACGAATTTTATTCATCACACTTTTTTGTTTTTAATAAGGTTTACTTGTCAAGTGATTTGGCCACTTAACCTAAAGCAAGAAAAGTCGAAAGATTTGAGGGTCGAATTTTCACATGAGCATGATTTTTGTGATCTTTTTGGAGAGTACATAGATTAACTTGCTTACCTGCAATTGTGATTTTCTCGTTACTTAAAATCGAGTCATTTAAATAGATTAGAACTATTGGGTGCTTAGTTTGCTGATGAAAAGCGGTTAATATCGCTCTCATCGCATCTCGATCGTAAATATTGTCCGAAACTTCTACTTGACCTGAGTTACCGTCTCTACGAGGAAGATAAATATCACAGCAGAGACCCACCTGATGTTCGTTATGTGGTGGAAAGATACCACCATTTTCACGACTGATATCATTCACAGCAATCAATGTAGCCTGGGGATGAGTGCTAAAGTAGTTGTTGTGATAAATTAATCCAGCCGCTTGAATAGTTTCCGTCATCCAAGTTGTGCCAAAATCACCGTTATCTAATTTAGCTAAAAAATCGCTGTTTAAAAACCCCTGTTGAACCGATCCTGGTAGCATTTCTTGCCATCTGGGAGCAAAAGATTTTTGTAAAGATTGATGTGTTCTTTTGTTTGGGTCTATCCTGCCATCAACCCACCCATCCATTCGCAGGTCATCTCGGCCATTGATAATCGCTTGAAATAGTTTAATTGCCTCAATAGTTTTAGGATTTATACTGGAATCACGTTCTACCCTAAAGCCTAAGTCCGCCAATCTATTTTTAACGGCTAGAACTTCCGAGCTGATGTTGGTTCCATTATTACCAATGCTTCCTGTCAAGCTAATTACCACATCAGCATCAATTGCTGAAGGTAGAGTAACACTGCGAGTGATATCTAAAAACTTCCTTGCGAGTTCCGAGCCAATGTTTGTATCCGAAGATTGTCGCGCAAGACCTTTGAATTTTTCTAAAGAGCGGCTAGTTTGTTGATCTAGTGTGCCAACAATAACTGTGGCGATATCAATAAAACCTATTTTACTCAGACGTTCTTGAATATCACTAACTAACTCAGTATCATTAGATAGTGTCGAAAAAGGAATAGAAAGTTGTTCGTCAATCACTTTTTTTAGAGTTGTCATTAATATGCTCCTTTTAAGATTTATGTATTTTTTTTAAAGACTTAACCGTTTCTTCATTGCTGATTAAAAATGCGGTGAATTCTCCACTTTCTTCACTTTTTATAAATGGAAATGGGTTATCAGTAGCAACACCTAGGAAAACATCAATGTGATTATTTATAATTAATTCTCCTACATCAGCAGCAAAGAAATAGCCGTCATGAATAACACTTTTTCCTGATGATAATGTTACTTTTTTGCCACGAGCATCAGGAACGAAAATAACAGAACCAAGTGAAATCATTGAATTGGGATCGACAGCAATTGTTCGGTAAGGAACAAGCGCAAAACCATTTACTCCTTCACCAAATAAAGCATCAGAACTTTTGAACTGTACTTTGTTGGTTTTTTTGATTTTATCGGGGGGCACATTGGGAAAGATTGAAGAGCAATCAACTTGCTCAACAGCACTCCGATCGGCAAAATTAAAAGTTCCTACTAGGTCGCCATTTGGATCTAAAATTCTTACTGTTCCCTCCAAAGCAGATTTGCACCAATCTCGTTTAGAAAGCATCGGGCCTAAGCTTTGACCTGATGAATTGCGAAGAGGGTTAGTCCCAGAATTATTCTGCGCAGTATATACATGGTAAAAAGTAGACCATAAGGTTAATTCTTGATCTCGATCACTAGCACTCGGCTCAGGAAAATCGAAGATTTCCATTGGTGAATCTGAAATTTGTTCTAAAAATCGCTTGGCCACGAATCCTTTGAAGCTTATCCCCCCAATAACGGCTTCAACCTCCCACCATTTTATATCTACAGCCTCTTGTATCTTGGTAACTTGTTGCCCTTTCTCCAAGACTTTAACAATATTATTAGTAGCTACTAATGGCTGTAAGCGTAGATTCAAACCGCTAGATGTGACCCTAAACCTATTCATGGACATAAATTAACCTCCAAGTAATAAATTGCTATATTTCCTTGTCAGTATTATATTGAACCATCAAATCCACTAAGCAATTAGCAGTTTTAACATAACGTAATATACACTTGTGCTTTGAAACAACATTTTTCAATCAATAGGGTTACTTTTACTTTAAAATACTGAGTTATCTTTAGTAAAGCAGAGTAACAGTTCAAATGGATAAAAAATGTCCCTTCGACTCAACCGCTATGCAGTTCCGTGGAACGCCATTGGAACAAGCTCAGTGCCTATTGCGCTTCCCACAGCAATATGGACGGACGATGCCCGTGCAACAATCCCAGCAAAATTGACAAGCCTCCTCTCTAATCCAGATACGATCGACTTCACCAAAGAAATGCTGCGTAAAGCGCTAGCCAAACGTGGGGTTTCAGAAGCAAACGTTGGTGGCTCACTCGATCAACCTGTCTATCATTATAATAATATTAATGTTAAATACTTTGCTATTCATGACACTAGTACTCCATTCACTGATTCTCCGGGATTTGATCCCGATTATATTAACATTAGTAAATGGTCAGGTAATAGGTTAAGTGGTCTTGCTGTTAACAAAACTCATGTCTACATAACGAGAAATGGGTTTACTAAAACGGATCAATCTTATAAGGAAGCCGTGGATGCAACAAGGTTTGAGACTCCTACTCTTCATACAGGACTATTCCTTCATCATGAGCTGATTCAACCGCGTATTAAAATAAGTGGTATTGATGCGAAGTCACCCGATCCAGGTTTTACTCCAATTCAGTATGAGTTACTCGCCTTGTGCTATCTTGCTAGTAGTTTTCGTCGTGGTAAATGGTTGATTCCGGCATTTCACTGTGTCATTATAATCTTGCTCAGACTGGAAATATTAACTCAGTGACCCTATTAACTCTTGATAGCTTGCTTCCTTAATTGAAGAAAATATTGTTAGAATGCTGACTCTCAAAGCCTCGACTTAAAAACTATAAAAAGAAAGTCATATCTCGTAATACACTAAGGTATGACTTTCTCTTCCTTGAAATAATCTTAGTTGCCTGTAGGTGGTAAATATAATTTAAACCAGGTTGCTGTCTGCGATCGAGAATCTATATCAGCAGGTTCACCAGGTTGAAACGCATGGTTGGCTGGTGGAAATTGCTCGTCATAAGGAACGAACTTATGCTGAATAGTACTTGGCAATAACCGATCGAGATCCTGTGAATTTTGAATTGGTACAACTAGATCATTCTGATTATGAAAGATAATTGTAGGAGGAAAGTTTGCAACTCCAGCTTCTATTTCTGGGGTAATAAATCCAAAGAAATCAGCAAGCGCTCTGATCTGCCGGGGCGGATTGGATGATATGTAAGACATTGCCGTTGCTGCCCCCAATGAAAAGCTTACTAGGCCAATGCGGTTAGGGTCTACTGCTGGGTGGTTGATGAGTGCCGAGACTGCATCTGTGAGTATCTGAACTTTTGGAATTGTGTCAGTTGGATGAGGATCAGGATCATTATCCAGATAATATTGTGGCACTGCGGTGATATATCCTAGATTAGCAAAATCTTCCGCGAAACTTTGAATTTGTTCACCAAAAGGAGGAAGTAGTCCAAAATTACCATGTAAAAACAAGATTACTGGATACTTCTTTGTATCAGAAATGGCCGAATAAATTGTTATTTTATGTGAATTTCCTGTACTAATAAAAATCTGGTTTGAGATGGATAAGTTAGACATAAATTATATTTCCAGAATGTGGAAAGAAAGGTTTACTATGAAAATCAGGTGTGCCTGTTTAATTATTTGAGACATGCTGGAATAGCAACTATTAAGTTGGCAGATTTCCCTGCGCTTGTGTCAGCCTTGCTTTAGCTTCGGCTTCATCGGCTTGGCTGTGAACCTCTTTTGCCTTGCTTGCTGCAATGGTAGCCTTTGTATCGGCTTCGGTCGATTTATTGGCTACTGTAATATTGTCAAAAAAAGTTGTGACAACTTGCAGCATTGTATGAATGAATTCACTGCCGCCAGCAATAACTCCACCAGTTAGAATAATATCTAAAAATCGGAACCAATCATGTTGCCAATTGGTAGTTCCCTGCAAATGAATAAATGGTTCAATTCCTCTAATACCAACTATACTAATAATAATTCCAATGGTGAGAGCAGAAAACAAAGCTATCTTGGATGTTTCGTTTTTGTATTCATCTAAAGTCTTTGGCTCATCCTGTTTAATATTTAGTGGGACAACACTGTACTTGTATTCTCCTGGCTTACGAAAAGTTATCATGTATACTTCTAAAGCACGCTCTGAAAAAGTGGAAATTAAAAAAAGAACGGTCAGCATTTGTGCTACTGAACTTATTTGAATGTTTTCATCGAATTTTATGTATCCTACTATCGAACTAATTCTGCTAGATGGAAGTGAGAGAATGATAGAAACAGCTATTCCAATAAAAATAAGTGTCAAATAAACTACGATTTTTTTAAACATAACAACTAAATACGTATTAGTATTCTTACAGGACTGAATCGATTGCAATAAGGCTATCAAACGCCCGACCATCAATAGAGCCATCAACTAGGCTCAATAGCATGATCTGTATTAGGATCAGAAAAATTGTTCTGATGAACTGAGGAATAAGTTTGAGCCAAGAATAGCACTGTTTATATAAACTTGTGAGTAATCTGGTAAGTTTGTAACAAATTTTAATCAAGTAGGGGAGTAGCTACTTTCAAAGGAGATTGAACGGATAATTTGAGGTCAGCGGGTTAAAACTACTGATTTTTTGATTCCTGAGAAGAACCAGTGAGACTATTTACTCCTGCAATCATTAAAATGTAAATTTTCGTCATGTTTCTCGGGTATTTGGGTGCTAGAGCGCCAAAGTTTGCCACGATCGAACGTAGAACATTCAGGTTATTTCTAAGCGGTGATTTATACCTATGAGTATTGCCAGTACCAATCCTGCCACAGGCCAACAGCTAAAAACTTTCCCTGTTCTCACCGATGATGTCCTGCAAGATAGGATTTTGGAGGCCGATCGAGCTTTTCAGGAATATCGCCAGACTTCTTGGGCACAGCGGAGCGCTTGGCTTCGTCAGGCTGCTGAACTTTTGCGAGATGAGCAGCAGTCTTTAGCCTGGGCGAAGCTCATGACCCTAGAGATGGGCAAGCCGATCGAGCAGGCGATCGCCGAAGTGCAAAAGTGCGCCACCGTATGTGATTACTATGCCGATCGCGGTGCCGAGTTGTTAGCGCCTGAGCAATTCAGCACCGATGCTAGTCAATCTTGGGTGGAGTACCAGCCTTTGGGGGCAATATTGGCCGTGATGCCTTGGAATTTTCCCTTCTGGCAGGTGTTTCGGTTTGCGGCTCCTACCTTGATGGCGGGGAATGTGGCGCTGCTGAAACATGCTTCTAACGTGCCACAATGTGCGATGGCGATCGAAGAGATTTTTCTGAAAGCGGGGTTTCCATCTGGGGTATTCCAAACGCTATTAATTTCCGCAGCTCAGGTGGAGTCGGTGATTAGTGCGCCCCAGGTAAAAGCTGCGACTTTAACCGGCAGTGAGCCAGCCGGGATCAGTTTAGCTCAGGCGGCTGGAAAAGTCTTGAAAAAAACCGTGTTGGAACTAGGCGGTAGTGATCCATTTATTGTAACGACGAGTGCAGATTTAGATGAGGCGGTGGCCGTAGCCGTAAAGGCGCGGTTGATTAATAATGGGCAATCTTGTATTGCGGCCAAACGTTTCATAGTGTTGGAGTCGATCTCCGCTGCTTTTACTACTAAATTTGTGCAGGCATTTAGTCAGCTCCAGATTGGCGACCCTTTGCAGGCCACTACTGATATTGGGCCATTGGCGACCGGGGCGGGCTGTGAGGAGATCGATCGACAGGTACAGATTTCGATCGCGGGGGGTGCAGAATGTTTAATTGGTGGCAAAAAGTGGTCTGGATTACCGGGCTATTTTTATGAACCGACTATTCTGAAGAATATCCCCCCAACTTGCGCTACTTACCGAGATGAATTCTTTGGTCCGGTGGCCTTGCTGTTTACGGTGCCCGATCTAGATGCAGCGATCGCTTTGGCCAACGACAGTCCTTTTGGTTTGGGTGCTAGTGCCTGGACTCAAGATGCTGCCCAGCAAGAGCGTTTGATTCAAGAACTTGAGTCTGGCGCAGTCTTTATCAATGGTATGGTAAAGTCCGATCCGCGTCTGCCTTTTGGCGGCATTAAGCGATCGGGATATGGTCGAGAACTGGGGCGACCCGGCATTCTAGAATTTGTCAACATCAAGACTATTTGGGTAAAATAAATTTATGAATACCGCAGAACTATTGGTGCAATGCCTAGAAAATGAAGGCGTAGAGTATATTTTTGGTTTACCGGGAGAAGAAAATCTGCATATCTTAGAAGCGCTGAAGGATTCTTCGATTCAGTTTGTGACCTGTCGGCACGAACAGGGCGCGGCCTTTATGGCGGATGTTTATGGTCGCTTGACGGGCAAGGCCGGGGTTTGCCTGTCTACTTTAGGGCCAGGGGCGACTAATCTAATGACCGGGGTGGCCGATGCCAATTTGGATGGAGCACCGCTGATCGCAATTACTGGACAGGTGAGTACCGATCGAATGCACATTTTATCGCACCAGTATTTAGACTTGGTGGCGATGTTTGCGCCAATTACCAAGTGGAGTAAGCAAATTGTGCAGCCTAACAGCACTGCCGAAATTGTGCGTAAAGCTTTCCAGGTTGCCCAGAGCGAGAAACCGGGAGCGGTACATATTGATGTGCCCGAAAACGTGGCAGCGATGCCAGTGACTGTGAAACCACTACATAATAATGGTTTGCATCGGGTTTATGCTTCTTTTGCTAGCCTCGATCGGGCGGCGGCAGCTATTGCTCAGGCCAAGAACCCGATCGTGCTGGTGGGAAATGGGGCGATTCGCTCTCGGGCTAGTGAGGTGCTGACAGAGTTGGCGACTGCGCTGAATTTGCCGGTGGTGAATACTTTTATGGGTAAGGGGGTGATTCCTTATACTCATTCTTTGGCGCTGTGGGCGGTGGGCTTACAGCAGCGAGACTATATTAGCTGTGGGTTTGATCGGACTGATTTGGTGATTGCGGTGGGCTATGACTTAATTGAGTATTCGCCGAAGAAGTGGAATCCGCATGGAGATATTCCGATCGTGCATATTGCCGAGGTTCCGGCAGAGATTGATAGTAGTTATATTCCGCTAGAAGAGGTGGTGGGTGATATTGCCGATTCGCTGAAAGAGATTTTGCAACGATGCGAAAAGTTGCCTGCGGTCAGTGATAAACCGGCACCTTATGCTTTGTCTTTACGCAAGGAAATTCGGGCGGACTATGAGCAGTATGCTGAGGATCAGGGTTTTCCGATTCGTCCGCAGAAGTTGATTTATGATATGCGCCAGGTGTTGGGAGATGATGATATTTTGATTTCGGATGTGGGTGCCCATAAGATGTGGATTGCGCGGCATTATCATTGTGCGAAACCGAATACTTGTTTGATTTCTAATGGTTTTGCGGCGATGGGGATCGCAATTCCGGGGGCGAT
>JAYSRP010000323.1:0-9942 GCA_043721015.1 Synechococcales cyanobacterium
TCGGTATCGCGCACCGTCCAGAGTGACCTCAAGATTAGCAAAACCTTTGACACGCCACATGTCAATATACGGTAAGAAATCATCGGGAAAATGTATCATTGTATTCATCGGAACCTTTTGGGTAAGAAACTACTGCGCTGTTAGGGTAACGCCCTTGAGGAGGGTTTCATATGTGGCCTGAGTCATCTGCGTCGTGCCGTTGCACTCGGCCAGAACCGGGACGATTTCAAAGTGAGCAAGATCGCTCGCGCGCTGTTCGATTGCCAGACGGGTCGTGTTGAGGTTACCCACCAAGTTGAGGGGGTTTTGATACTTTGCGGGAATCTTGCTAGAGTCATTAAACAGACTCACACCACGGCGGCTGTTGGCAGTAGTGCCGACCTTGCAAATGAACTCACCTGTATTGACTGGCAACAACGCCCCTCCTCTATAATAAGCAGCATAAGAAGCGCTACTTGTGAATAGCACAGCCGAACACAGTACAATGCGAAGTGCGAACAATGCGAAGTGCGAACATAGCTTATCTCTTCCGTTTATTTGTTGAGTGATTTTAATCGTTATGGGGGGTTAAGTACCAATAAAACGAAAAAGTAGAGTTTAGTGGCTAGTAAACTCTACTTGCAAGTAAGCCTTGCAGTTTAACAAATGGGATTGACACTGCTACGCCATCAGTTCCAGCCCACCCAAAGAATTCCAGTCATCAGACAACCAAAATAGTTTCACGAGTAGCGATCAAGACTAGCAGCTTGTCGGAGTGAAATCCCAGAAGCCTTGTCCAGTAAGCAGTTACCTTATAAGGCCTAGATTTCTCTAATCTAGTAACAGTCAGCTTTACAGACTATTACCCCGACAAGCTGCTAGCTGACTGCGATCGAGCCAGGGAGCTTGCCGAGCTGCTGTTCGAGCTGAGCAGCAAGACTAATGAGCTGGGCTTCGGCTCCCAAATTACCTACAAGTTGAACGCCGATCGGTAAATTAGTCTGAGGCTCTAGGGCAACCGGCAACACAATCACTGGTTGACCGGTAGCATTAAACAGCGGACAAGGAGCCGTCCAATTACAGATTTTAGTAAACATTTCCTCGGGAGGCAGGTCTGCCCAAGCCCTGATCGCAATCGTAGAGTGTAGATACACCGGAGCAAGCAGCACATCAAACTCTTGCCAGCGAGCGACCACCTGACGCGAAATGGCCTGCAAACTGTATAAAGAATTCAAAAAATCAGCCGCACTGCCTGATCGACTAATCAACCACTGATTAAACTCACCCAGCGCTGGTGCCGGAACTCCAGCGGCGGCAATAGCCGTCTGCCAAACAGTCATAAATGGTTCGATCGCCTCCTGGATATCTAGCTCAACTGTAGATATTTGATGACCAAGGTTACTGCATAAATCGGCAGTTAGGTCGATCGCCACGCTATAGGTTGCATCGATGTTAGTAAAAGGTGGGAAAGATTTACAGACAGCGATTTTGAGCCGACCCGGAGACCGTTGAGCCGCCGCTAAAAAGGAGTCTGCCGGAAAAAGATAGGGGTCTCCCGGTAATCGCTGCGCCATGGCATCTAGTAGCGCCGCTGCATCAGCCACGTTTCTGGCGATCGGACCACGCGCCGCCAAACCAGTAATTCTGTCTCCTACCGGAGCATCCGAAACCCGGCCTCGGGTGGGCTTAATGCCGACCAAGCCACAACAGTGAGCTGGCCCCCGCAGGGAACCACCGCCGTCATCACCATGGGCAAAAGGCAGCATCCCTGCCGCTACTGCTGCTGCCGCGCCACCACTGCTGCCCCCAGCAGTATATGCCAAATTCCAAGGATTCCGAGTAGGAGCAAAGCCGGGAGTTTCACTAAAGGGCAAGGCCGCTAGCTCAGAAATTGCAGTTTTACCCAGAATATTGCAGCCCGCTTGGCTCAGCAGCACAACAATAGAATCATCGATCGCTGCTAGCTGATCTTTTAAAGCCGCCACCCCATAGCTGCAAGGCATCCCGGCTACCGGATTTAGATCTTTAATGCCTATGGGCAAACCAAAGAGCGGCGGTAGCTGAGCTGGATTTTTAGCAAGAAATTCGGTTTGGGTGTGGGCGGTTTGCCGAGCTTGCTCTGTGGCCACATGAAAAAAAGCCCCAACTTGGGGATCTAGCCGATCGATTCTGGCTAGATAAAGCTCTAAGAGTTCGATCGGTGAAATTTGTTTTTGACGAATTAAGTCAGCTTGCTGGAGGGCAGCAGTCGAAAGCAGATCAGCATCAATCATCACAAATAGCTAGATGGTGGGTATACCATGCGAGGAGATTTTCATTTAACATAAGCGGGCTTGGGATCTAAGGCACCCATGCGATCGAGTGGCCAATAGCGCACCACGGCTTTACCAATCAGGTTCTTTTTGGGTAAAAATCCCCACACCCGGCTATCTGAACTATCACCGCGATGATCGCCCAGCACCACGTAGTGATTAGGTGGCACTACCTTGTTAAACTCAGGACCTTTATCATCGGCACTCCACAGGCGAGCATCAGGATCTTTGCTGTGCTTTTTGGCATAGAGCTGAGTCATTTCTGTTTCATGTACAGTGCTGGGGTAGTTTTCTGGCAAAGGCTGGCCGTTGATGGTCACTTTGTCATCGACTACCACCACTTTGTCACCGGGTAGACCAATAATCCTTTTAATAAAAGACTCGGTATGACCTTGCGCTTTGAGAGCATCGGTAGGTTCAAACACCACAATATCGCCCCGCTGGGGTGAACTAAAGCGATAGCTGACTTTATCGACCATCACTCGATCGTCTACTTGTAAGGTTGGCTCCATTGAACCAGAGGGAATAAAGCGGGCATCGGCTACAAATTGGCGGGTGCCCAGAGCTAATACTAAGCTCAGCCCCAGGGTCTTGAGGGTTTCCATCCAAAAGTTTTCCTGTTTTTTGGGCGGCTTAACTTTTTCTGTCGAGTGCGGTAGCGGAGCATCTTGGGTCATAACAGAATCACCGAGAGTGTAAGACTAAAGGTTTGAATATCTAGATAAAAAACAATCAAAGCAGCGCTTTTTATTTTGCATAAGAGGGCTTAGGATCTAAGCCTCCCATGCGGTTCAGTGGCCAGAAGCGCACAGTCGCTTTACCCACAATATTACCCTTGGGTACAAATCCCCACGATCGGCTATCTAAGCTGCTGCTACGGTGATCGCCCAGTACTAAATATTCTCCAGCAGGTACGGTGCGTTCGTCATTAGGGCCTTTATAATCTGGACTCCATAGGGGCTGCCGAGGATCTTTGGCATGTTTTTCTTGATAAATTTTGGTCATTTGCTCAATAAACAAGCCGCTGGGGTAGTTCTCGGGCAGAGGCCTGCCATTGACAGTTACTTGGTCGTTTACAACTTTGATTTTTTCGCCCGGTAGGCCAATGACCCGTTTGATAAAAGCTTCGTTGTAACCTGAAGACTTGAGGGTAGCGGTAGGGTCAAAAACCACGATGTCGCCGCGTTTTGGATCACTAAAGCGATAGGTTACTTTGTCGATAATCAGCCGATCGTCTACCAATAGCGTTGGTTCCATTGAACCAGAGGGAATATAGCGCGCTTCGGCTACAAACTGGCGCATACCTAGTGCCAAAACCACACTGATCCCAATGGTCTTGAGTGTCTCTAGCCAAAAATTTTCAGGTTTTTCCTGAATTGAGCTGGATACTCCATCTTGAAGATCTGGCTGGGGAAGTTCTGGCTGTTGGGGTTCTAGAGGCATAAATTACTCAAATAATGACGATCAAACGTAAAAAAAGTTACAGATAAACAAGATGTTAGAAACTTGTTTTCAATTATATACAATGGGGCTGACCAGAAAATCTGATAATAGTAGTGTTAATTGCGCTAACTGCGCAGAGTCTCGATCGAGGAACCGACTCAATTATGGCAGACAATACTCTAATTATTCGCCAGTCTCAAGTCTGTATGCCCGATGGACAACTGCGCTTAGGAGATGTCCTGGTGCGCGATCGACTGATCGAACAAGTGGCAGACCATATTGAAATGACCTCCGATAAAGAAATTGACGGCAGAGGTTTGACTTTGTTGCCGGGAGTAATCGACCCCCAGGTACATTTCCGCGAACCCGGTCTAGAGCATAAAGAAGACCTATTTACGGCAAGCTGTGCCTGTGCCAAGGGCGGCGTGACTTCTTTTTTAGAAATGCCCAATACCAAACCCCTAACAATCACCCAAGCCGCTTTAGATGATAAGTTGCAGCGGGCAGCCAGTAAGTGCTTAGTAAATTATGGATTCTTTATTGGTGCTACTGCGGCTAATTTGCCTGATTTGAACAATGCCAATCCCGCCTGCGGCATCAAGATTTTCATGGGTTCTCAGCATGGTGATTTGTTAGTAGAAAGCCAAGAGTTTTTAGAACCAATTTTTGCCAGCGGCGATCGACTTATTGCGGTGCACGCCGAAGACCAGGCCAGGATCAATCAGCGTAAGCAAGAGTTTGCTGGCTCTACCGACCCAGCCACCCACTCGATTATTCAAGATGACATTGCGGCCTTAAATGCCACCAAACTCGCGGTTTCGCTGTCGGAGAAATATCAGCGTCGTTTACACATTTTGCATCTTTCTACGGCGATCGAAGCGGACTATCTGCGCAGCCACAAACCAATCTGGGTCACTGCCGAAGTCACCCCCCAGCATCTGTTACTAAACACCGATGCCTATGGTCAAATCGGCACTCTCGCTCAAATGAATCCACCCCTGCGCAGTGTCAAAGACAACGCGGTGCTGTGGCAAGCATTACTAGATGGCGTGATCGATTTCATTGCCACCGATCATGCTCCTCATACCTTAGAAGAAAAAGCTAAAGGCTACCCCAACGCTCCATCCGGAATGCCCGGTGTCGAGACAGCTTTGCCGTTAATGTTGACTCAGGCCGCCGCCGGTCGCTGTACTGTTGGTCAAGTTGTAAATTGGATGTCTACAGCGGTGGCTAAGGCTTACCAAATTCCCAACAAGGGTAAAATTGAGGCTGGGTATGATGCTGATTTGGTCTTGGTAGATCTGGAAAACTATCGACCAGTGTTGAAATCGGAGCTACAGACCAAATGCGGCTGGAGTCCTTTTGAAAACTGGAATCTCACCGGCCACCCTGTTATCACCATTGTGCTCGGACAAGTGGTGTTTGATCGGGGCACGCTGAATCATGCTGTGCGCGGTCAGGCGCTTTCTTTTGGTGGATAAAACTTTCTACTCAACTAAATCAATCCTGGATTTTCTTCAATGTCGCACCTCTTCAGATCTGGCGTGTTTTTCAGTATTGTGAGTATTTTGGTAGGCTGCCAAAATACTGCGCCACCTCAACCGGTAGCCAGTAAACCTACTCCAACCTTACCAGCTACCGACATCTCCAGTATTCCAACTGTTAGCCCAACTACTCCCAACATCTCGATCTCGCCAGTACCCACGGTGTTTTTTACTCCTTCCAACAATACCCCCGGTACGATAAATCCCATAACTGGCCAGTCTAATGGCTCTGTCCCTTCAGTAGTCCCTGGATCGCCATTAATCGGATTACCGGTTGCCAAAGGCAGCTATCAGGTAGTAGATGAACAAACCAAGCCCCAATACACAGTAGACAGCCGCAAAATCTTAACAGCAGGCAGTCTCCCCGCTGGAAAAATCAATTTTGAACCCAATAAGATGCTGACGGTGCTCACCAACACCCGCGCTTATTTTTCCCAGTCTCAAGACCCCAAGTTATCTCTGGGCGGCATTTTAGGTACTCAAGGGGTGAGTCCAATGGATACAGTAAAAACTCTAGATTTTGCAATCGCCACTCTCCGAGAAGATCTGCAAGCCAAACGCCCCAGCCGTCTCCAAGACCCCAATTTTATTCGTCAAAACTTCCGCACCATCCAATGGAATGCCGCTGATCCGAAGCAGCCCTCTCAGTCCAAAATTCGGATTACCAAATATGCCGTCTTTACCCATCCCGGCTCCCATACTAAAACTGACAAGTTTGACACCGCGATTTATAGCCTCAAAGATCCCCGAGCCAAGGCTGCCAAATACACCAAACAAGAGGTGCTGGCCGGTATTTATGAAAAGGGTGGCAAAGATGCCTTTGCCGATAAAGTAGAGCCGATCGCCTACCTAACCCGCGATGGTTTGGAAGAAGCCCTGATGGAAGGCACTGTTTTGATTAAATTCAACGATGGCACCCAAGGATTTTTTAACGTCGATCGCAGCAACGAAATTGCCTACGTTAAAGGCTTAGATCGCAAAGAGCAAAAGCGTTACTGGTACTTTAAACCCGTCGATAAAATTAAAGGCTATGGTCAGGCCATGGAAAACAAAATCTCGATCGAACCGGGTGTCACCTTCGCTGGCGATGTGCTGAATATTGGCCTAGGTAAGCTGGTTGTGATCAGCAGTGCCGATGGCATGAGAATGGGAACGATCGCCGACACCGGCGGCGCTTTCCTCCCAAACCTGCACCAATTAGATTTTCTAGCAGGCACCTTTGACGGCAAACCAGCATTTGATAAAGCCGCACGCAGCCTACCAGAATACGCCACCGCTTATTTTCTAGTAAAGAAATGAAGATCTAATATTTAAGCATGGAGAAAAAACAAGACCACCTAATTTGCGCTCCTGTCCCCCTTCTCCCGAACTGGGAGAAGGGGTTAGGGGATGAGGGTATTATCCCAGATCCCTATGCGTGGATTGATCGATCCCTCAACACCATCCACAAAGCCCAATGGCACCGAAGTCCCGCCCTGATCGAAGCCAGCCAAAGCAACTACATTACGGTCGCTGGTAAACAGCTTTTAAACTTTGCCAGCAATGACTACTTGGGCTTAGCTACAGATCCCAATTTGAAAGCAGCAGCGATCGAAGCAATCCAAACCTATGGCACAGGCAGCACTGGTTCTCGGTTAGTTACAGGACAACGACCACTGCATCAAGAGTTAGAAAAATCGATCGCCACCTTCAAAAAATCAGCCGATGCCCTAGTCTTCAGCTCTGGCTATGCCGCAAACCTGGGCACGATCGCAGCTTTGGTCAGCGAGCGCGATTTGATAATTGCCGATCGATACAATCATTCCAGCCTCAAAAACGGCGCAATTCTCAGTCAGGCCAAGGTATTAGAGTATCATCACTGCGATTTAGGACATCTGCGAGAATTGTTAGAAAACCATCGAACTCAGTCTCGGCGCTGTTTACTGGTAACTGACACGGTATTTAGTATGGATGGCGATCTTTGTCCGCTGCCTGGAATCATGGAGTTAGCGACAGCGTTTGATTGCATGGTGTTGGTGGATGAAGCCCATGCTACCGGGGTGTTAGGGGCAACCGGGGCGGGGGCGATCGAACATTTTGATTTAGATCCCGATCGCCTAGTTTGCATTGGTACGCTTAGTAAAGCCTTGGGTAGCTTAGGTGGCTATGTCAGCGGCAGCGCTAAGCTAATTGATTTTCTCCGGAACCGTTGCGCTAGCTGGATTTACACCACGGCATTGTCTCCAGCCGATACGGCAGCGGCGCTGAAGGCGATCGAACTAATCACTACTCAACCAACCATCCGCCTGCAACTCTGGCAAAATATTGAGTATTTTAGAGAACTAATAGCTGCTACCAACATCCAAATACTCCCTTCCGATTCAGCAATTATTTGTTGGGAATTACCAAGTGCCGAAACCGCTTTGCAGATTTCGAGAATGCTTCGTGACCAAGGCATCTTTGCCCCTGCAATTCGGCCTCCCACTGTCTCGACCAGCCGTATTAGATTTACGATCACGGAAAGTCATCGATCGGCAGATATCGAGCAATTGGCTATTACGCTAGAGTCATTAATCATATAGGGTGGGCATTGCTCGCGTTCCACTGAAATGAAGTTGCAAATATTTCTAAATATTCTGCCTATTTTTATACCGATCGCCCATAGTAGAAGATATCAACCTCATTAGGCAAAAACCTATGGCAACTATCTGGGTAAATGAACAGCGCGACCCCTTGGGTTTGATGTATTCTTGCATTGCTTCCTGTGACCATCAACTAGCCCAGGAATGCCATGTATCTTTTGAATCCGAACTCAGCGCCGAGCAAAAAAAACTGGGCTGGCAAGCGAAACTCTACGTAGTCGAAGACTGGGATAAAGTACCAGTTAACTCTTTGAAACTAGGGTGATTTGGCCGAGCCAGATTCCGCTAAGATAGGTGTTGATCACATCATCTATCTAGCCATGCCAGTAAATCCAGTGCGTCCAGTTTTGTGGGAAACCGATCGGGTGCGCCTCATCGACCAAAATCGTTTGCCCCAAGAATGCACTTGGGTCGAAATTAACCGCAGCGACGAAATGGCCAATGCCATCACCACCATGATCGTGCGCGGTGCCCCAGCGATCGGCGTAGCCGCAGCCTACGGCATGTATTTGGGTGCGCGAGAAGTAGAAGCCGATAGTCCTGCTGAGTTTATTCAGGGCATGGAAAAGATTGCCATTAAGCTGAAAGCCACCAGACCAACCGCCGTGAATTTGTTTTGGGCGATCGATAAAATGATGGAAGTGGTCAAGGCTCAGCCTGGTAACTTGCCTGGGATTTTGGAAGCTGCTAAGCAAATTAATGCTGATGATATTCGCACCTGTGAAGCGATCGGCGACCACGGTGTAGCATCGTTGCCCAAAACTCCTGGCAAGCTCAGATTACTGACCCACTGCAACGCTGGAGCCTTGGCTACGGCTGGTTATGGTACTGCTCTGGGAGTAGTTCGATCGGCTTGGCGGGATGGTCGATTAGAGCGACTGTATGCCGATGAGACTCGTCCCCGCTTACAGGGTGCGAAGCTGACCACTTGGGAATGTGTCCAGGAAGGTATCCCGGTAACTTTGCTCAGCGATAATATGGCTGGTCACTGTATGGTCAAAGGGATGATTGATGCGGTGGTGGTGGGAGCCGATCGAATTACGGCTAACGGTGATGCGGCCAATAAGATTGGGACTTATAGTTTGGCTTTGATAGCGCAAGCGCACGATGTGCCGTTTTTTGTCGCCGCACCCCTTTCGACGATCGATTTTAGTTTGGCTGATGGTAGCTTGATCGAAATTGAAGAACGAGATACCAAGGAAGTCTCGCATGTTGGTTCTACGGTGATCTGCCCAGCAGGCGTGGAGTTCTTTAACCCTGCTTTTGATGTCACCCCTGCCCGTTTGATTGCCGGGATTATCACGGAGTTTGGCACTTTTGCCCCAGCAGATTTGATCAAGCTTAAGGAAAAAATTTAGTAGCTAGTTTATCTTGTGACAATTTCAGCCCAGCCTAGGCTTTTTTTGAATAACTATGATTCTAAGAATTGCAAAACTTTCTTTACCCACTCAGTGTTTTGGGCTGACAGTGATGGCTGAGGGACAGATTGACGATAATCGATTTGCAAGTCAAAGCATCCTTCCTCATACACAGTCTGCAACAAAATACCCAGATCCACTGGAATTGGGGAGTCCTCATTACTTAACGGCAACAGAAACACTGGAATGGCATCCTGTAAATTGAAACTGTACAAATCTGCCTCGGGTCGATCGCCTGCTGCACTCACCAAAATGCGATAATCTGATTTACCAGTCATTCTTTCTAATGGCATGGGCTGCGATACCCGCAATAAATCAATTTCCACAAAATGCGAAGCACTCGCCAAAATTGTCTGACGCTTTTTCAGATAGATTTTCCGACCTTCCCCAATTTTGTTTTTGGGCGAGAGTACCTCTATTGCCGCAATGACCTCAGAAGAACCCACCTTCCGAATCTCTAAATATCGTTCCTTCACTTCAATTGGTTCCACCAACCGCACTTTTTGTGGCATAACCCTAGGGATAGTAAGCGTTGTAGTGTTTTGATCTGTTGTAGCCGCTTGATTTCCAGCAAAAACGATCGCATCAGGAATTCCCACGAAAATACTTTCCGCATCATCCTCTA
>JAYSRP010000324.1:0-9926 GCA_043721015.1 Synechococcales cyanobacterium
GCGGCTGCGGTGCTCATTAAATCTCGCATAATCCTAAAGACAACCTCCGTAAAGTCTCTGGCATCGTAGGGGTCAGCAAAGCCCCCTTCTACCATCACATACTCTAAAAAGGAGCGATGCTTATCGGCAAATAATGCGCGCGGGTCTTCTAACTCGGTGGGGTCGATTTCGGGAAGTTTTTTACTTAAGGTTTCATCTGTTGTGGTCATCTCGTTGGCCTCTTACTTAATACTCGCTCTCACCTTAAGGAATAAGGTGCTATTTCTTCTCTGCCTTTTGGTAGATATTTCTTATTCCTACTGAAAAAATGCAGTGTACTTGCCTGATAAGAGAAAGATACAGTAAGGTAAAGCTAATCTGAATAAAAATATCGGCAGGTGGGTATATGACTTCTCTAGATTTGGTGTCGCAGGTCAAACAGCGAATTGCCGACCTCACGGATGCTAGTCTGGCAACAGCAGATGTCTCTTTGACCAACTGCGATCGAGAGCCAATACATATACCTAGTGCAATTCAATCTCACGGCGTTTTGTTGACATTCGCTGAAACTAGCCTGACGATTTTACAGGTTAGTCAAAATTCGGAGGTGTTTCTGGGAAAAAAACCAGTAGCGCTATTGGGAAAACCGCTTTCGGTTTTAATGGAACCAGAGCAAATCGAGGCTATTCAAGACTGTTTAAATGCCGAATTTGACAATGTGAACCCATTGCGGCTAATTTTGTCTGTTGCAGGAAAAAACCAGGTATTTGAAGGAGTAGTGCATCAGATTGATGACGTGGTTATTTTGGAGCTAGAGAGATCGATCGAACAGCAGGCGGTGAGCTTTTTTGATTTTTACAAGTTTGTCAAATCACCAATCAATCACCTCCAAAGTACAGCTAATTTAGCAGAGCTGGTAGAACAAGCTGTCATTGCAATTCGTAGTATTACGGGCTTTGATCGGGTAATGCTCTACCGTTTTAGTAAAGACGGCTCTGGGCACGTTATTGCCGAAAGTAAAAGTGAAAATGTCGAATCGTTTTTGGGTTTGCATTATCCTGATACCGATATTCCTAAACAAGCCAAAGAACTCTATCGGCTCAATTTACTGCGAATTATTTCTGACACTTTAGATGAGCCAGTATTACTAGAGCCAAATTTGAACCCGGCTACTGGTCAGCCTTTAGATATGAGTCTGGCAACATTGCGCAATGTATCACCTATACATATCGAATACCTAAAGAATATGGGTGTTAACGCATCAATGTCGATTTCTATTTTACGAGATCGGCAGCTATGGGGGTTGATTGCCTGCCATCATTATTCTCCTAAAAGGCTTTCTTATGAAACACGCACAGTTTGTGAATTTTTGGGACAGGTTATTGCCCTTGAAATTAGGTCTAAAGCCGATGCTGAAGACCTTGCCTACAAAATAAAACTTCAAATAGTTCACTCCAGATTTGTGAATACTATTGCTAACTGCCAAACCCTTGATGAAGGTTTGCGTCAAAGCCCTGATGATTTAATGGATTTGGTGGGTGCTACTGGCGTTGTTTTTTGTGAAAACAACAAGTTTACCTGCTTTGGTAAAACGCCCTCAATAGAGATGATGCCGATGCTACTAGAATGGGTTGAACAGCAGATGGGCAAAAATGCCGTCTACAGCACAAATACATTGATCTCGCATTATCCGCAGCTTGTTACTCATCAAGATATTGCCAGTGGGTTGCTATCGTTACAAATTGCTCGATTGCAGCAAACTTATCTACTCTGGTTTCGGAAAGAGGTGATACAAACTGTAAGCTGGGGTGGCAATCCGCAAAAACAGGTGGTCGTAGATGCCGATAATAACTCGCGCCTTGTCCCCCGTAAGTCTTTTGAACTTTGGAAAGAAACGGTGCGGCTGAAATCTTTGCCTTGGAAGACTTCTGAAGTTGAAGCTGCTTTAGAACTACGCAGCCGCATTGTAGGGATTTTATTACAAAAAGCTGATGAACTGGCCTTGCTCAATATTGAACTAGAGCGCAGTAATATGGAGCTAGATTCTTTTGCTTATGTGGCATCTCATGACCTGAGAGAACCACTGCGAGGTATTCATAACTATGCTACATTTTTAATGGAAGACTATGGTGAAAAATTAGGAGAAGACGGAGCAAATAAATTAACAACTTTAATGCGGCTTACCCAAAGAATGGAAGATTTAATCAATTCATTGCTACACTACTCGCGCTTTGGTCGATCTGAACTTGTTTTTCAGTCAGTTAATTTAGGTGATGTGATTAGAGACGTATTGACGGTGATGGAAGTTAGCCAACCAGCGCTTACTGAATTTCGAATCTTGCGGCCTTTGCCAATAGTTCAATGCGATCGAACGCAAATCTCTGAGCTATTTATTAACCTAATTAGTAATGCTGTCCAATATAATGATCGAACACAAAAATGGGTAGAGATTGGCTATATCTCTCCTGGAGAAACACACCAAAATCGGCCAGAACTTCTCGATCCTTTACAAACTATCTTTTTTGTGAAAGATAATGGAATTGGCATTAGAACCAGGCATTTAGAAACCATTTTTAAAATTTTCAAGCGACTGCATCCTGCCACTAAATACGTTGGTGGCACAGGAGCTGGTCTGACTATCAGCAAAAAAATCGTTGAACGTCATGGTGGTAATATTGATGTGGAATCGGTTTTTGGGGAAGGAAGCACCTTCTACTTTACTTTGGGGCAGCCAAGATGAAAGGAGACCAGCCAGCTACTTTATTAGTAGTAGAAGACAGTGATGAAGACTTTGAAGCCTTAAGCCGCATAATTACTCAGGTTCGCACCTTTCCATTAACTATTCTTCGCTGCCTTAGCGGTGATGATGCCCTAGATTTGTTGCATCAAGAAGGAGAATATCAAAGCTTTGATAATGACCCAAAACCAGGACTAATTCTTTTGGATTTAAATCTGCCAGGGACAGACGGACGAGAAGTTGTGAGCATTATCAAACAGAGTGCAACGTTGAAAACAATTCCGGTTATTATACTTAGTACTTCTGCAAACCCCAAAGATATCGAAGACTGTTATCAATTCGGAGCAAATAGCTACATGCTAAAACCAATAGATATTAACGATCTAAGAATCTCGATGAAGATGATGTTGGACTACTGGTTTCAGGTTGCTATTCTACCAGCAAGTAGTATACCTGCAATAACAATCAAACTTGGTACACGATATGTTAGATGAAAAAATGATTATACCAATGATAGAAGCTACTAACTATAATAATATATCCTATTCTAACTGCACAGTACTGATTATAGACGATTCGGAGGTTGATCGGGTTACTTATCGTCGATATTTAGAGTCTGCCAACAATCCTAATTGGCATATTATTGATTGCGAATCGGCGGAGGATGCCTTGCAGCTTTGCTATAAAGATTGCCCTGATGTTATTTTGCTCGATTACATACTTTCCGATATGAATGGACTGGAGTTTCTTCAGGATCTGGCTGAGCATGTCGAGATTCTGCCAGTAGTAATGATGATGACTGGTCAGGGCAGTGAGCAAGTTGCCGTAGAGGCCATGAAACATGGTGCTAGAGATTACCTAATTAAAGATAGTATTACTGCTCAGAATCTGGTGGCTGCGATGGTCAATGCCCTAACTGAGCAAAAATTACGAGCACAGCTCGATCGACAGCATCGACAGCGAGAGCTGTTTTTGAGCATTGCTTTGCAAATTAGTCATTTAATAGAGCTACCACAAATTTTGCAAACTGCGGTAGATGGTGCCCGTGAGCTTTTAGGCTGCGATCGAACTGTCATTTATCAATTGCGCCCTAATCTCAGTGGAATAATTGTGGCTGAAACCGTTCTGCCAAATTTTTCAGCTTCTTTGGGCTGTAGCCTAGAAGATATTTGCTTGCAAGATGAGCAATCAGAGCAAGTTAAGAGGTATTTGCGGGGTCATAAAATGGTGGTTGCTGATGTTACCACTGCTAATTTGACCGACTGCCATGTGCAGATGCTTCAGCAGTTTCAAGTTAAGGCAGTTTTGGTTATTCCGATTCTTTTTCTGGTGCCACCAGCGACTGAACCGAGCGTATGGGGGTTATTGATCGCTCATCACTGCCGAGCAGTACATGAATGGCAAGCTAATGAGCTGAGTTTATTAGATGAACTGTCGATCCAGATGGCGATCGGAATTCAGCAGGCAGATTTGGTAGCTAACCTAGAGGCAACTGTGGCCTCGCAGCGAGTGGTGGAAGATCAATTGCGCGACCAAGTTGAAGTCAGTAAACGTAGCAATGTAAGCCTAGCTCACACCAGCAATTTATTACAAAAGCGCAATCAAGAACTCGACGATTTTTCTCACATTGCATCTCACGACTTGCAGGCTCCCCTGCGAGGCATTTCTAATCTTGCAGATTGGCTGATCAAAGACTTGGGTGGACAACTACCACCAGAAAACCAGCATCAGCTTGAATTGATTCAGTTACGGGTTGCCCAAATGACTACCCTAATTCATGGTCTACTCCAATACGCCCTAGTAGGCAGAGAACAAATAGATTCGGTGACAGTTAATATTAGTGAGCTATTAACAGAAATAGTTGATCTGCTAGCACCAGCGACTGATTTTACCGTCGAGTTTGCACCCAATTTACCGGTGCTAAATACTCAAGGCTTATTACTAAAACAGGTGCTTTCTAATTTAATTGGTAACGCCATCAAATATCGCAGATCTGCAAACAATATACTGGGCGATCATACCAGTGGCAAAGTAGAAATTACAGTAATTGATCAAGGTACAATGTTACTATTTACCATCACTGATAACGGCTCAGGTATCGCCCCCGAAAACCACCAAAAAATCTTTGGCATTTTTCAAACATTGGTTAGCCGCGACGATACAAAAGGCATGGGGATTGGTTTAGCAGTCATCAAAAAAATTGTAGAGAGCCAAGGCGGCACAGTTCAGGTAGAGTCAGAATTAGGAGTAGGCAGCACATTTTCATTTACTTGGCCAAAACTATCTTAAATGTTTTAAGGGTTATAAATTTATCGGAGCCTCGATTTAACGCGAGACACAATAGAAGACCCTTACCCCAACCCTCTCCCAAGGCGGGAGAGGGAGCAAGAGACTTCGCTTTTAGCTCCGGCTCCCCTTCTCCCGCCTTGGGAGAAGGGGTTGGGGGATGAGGGGTTTTCATTGTTATCAATGAGATCTTCAAATTTATTGTTCTGATTGCACTCGCCCCGCCAAACTTGCCACCAGCCAAATCAATCGATCGGGGTCAACCGGCTTAGCTAAATGTCGCTGAAAACCAGCATTGAGCGCTAGTTGCCGCTCTTGATCGTTGGCATAAGCCGTGATTGCCGCTGCCGGAATCTGTCCTCCCATTTCCTGATCTAAAGCCCTAACCTGATGAATCAAAGCAAAACCATCTTCATCTGGCATCCCAATATCGGCCAAAAGCACATCGTATTTACCAGGAGATGCAGTTAAAGCGGCGATCGCACCTTGAGCAGAATTGACTACAGTAACAGCGGCTCCCACATTTTCTAAAATGTGCTTCATCAGATCTAAAATATCTAGATCGTCATCGACCACCAACACACTTAAACCTGTTAACGAAATCACTTGTTGCTTCACCGCCGTTAGTGGAACTGCTGGTACTACATTAATAATCGGCATTGTTGCCAACGGCAACTGCATAATAATAGTGGTGCCTTGGTCTTCGCCTAGACTTTCGGCGCGTACCGTGCCACCATGTAGCTCTACAATATGTCGGACGATCGATAGACCCAGACCCAGCCCTTGAATAGTTTTGGTTTTGCTAGAATCACCTTGACGGAAGCGATCGAACACGTAGGGCAACAACTCTGTCCAGATGCCTTGACCATTATCGCTCACCCGCACCTCTGCAACTTGCTGCTGATCATCAATCTGCACCGGAGCCAAAGTAATTTCTACCCGCCCACCAACCGGCGTAAACTTCAGGGCATTAGAAAGCAAATTCCATAGCACCTGCTGCAATCGATCGACGTCTCCCAAAATTGCTACCGGAGTTAGCTGTGAAACAAGCTGAATTGATTTGGCCTCAGCAGAAAGTTGCACAGACTCAATCGCCGCACTTACCACCGGGACTAGATCAAACCGCAGCGGGTTGAGGTGCAGCTTACCAGTAGCGATCCGAGATAGATCGAGCATATCTTCGATTAGTTGCGACTGCGCCTTAGCACTGCGATAAATTACTTCTAAAGCGCGAGTAACAGTTGCTTCATCGGACTTATTGGTGCGCAGAAATTGTGCCCAGCCGATCACTGCTGTTAGGGGGTTGCGCAATTCGTGCGATAGATTAGATAAAAAGTCGTCTTTGGCGCGGTTAGCTGTCTCGGCTTCTTGGCGAGTCGCTTGTTCTTGAGCCAACAGACTTGATCGCTCAGTTTCAAACTGTTTACGCCCGGTGATATCTTCGATCGACAGCAAAATTCGGGGAGTATTTTCGGTAGAAATAATCTTCAAGGCGTTCAGCAGCATAATTTTGTGACCAATTTGCTCAAACTGTTGCTCAACCTCAAAGTTTTGCAAGATGGTGTCATTGGCAAAAACATCTTCTAAGAGCGGTCTTAATCCGGCAATATTCCATTGACCATTACTCAGATCAAACAGTAGTGATTGGGTAGTTGCTTGCTGAGAAACCTGGAATGTTTCACAAAAAGAGCGATTGGCGGTATTCACCCGAAAATCCGACTCAATAACTATTAAAGGCACTTGAACTGTGGTAACGATCGATTCTGCATAGTTGCGGGCTGCTTCAATAGTAGCAGCACTGCGCTTCAAAGCGTCGATATCTAACAACACCATCACCACCCCATCTATTTGGTTCTCGGCGGTGCGATAAGGTCGAATGCGTAGCAAATACCAGTGCCCAGTATCGGTTTGCACCTCTAGCTCCTTAATGCTGAGGGTTTCTAATACCCCCAAAATCAATGGTTCCAGATCTGGAATATTCAAGTTGGTTCTAATATCACTCAGCGGTCGGCCAGCATCGGTCGGAATAAAGTTAAATAACTGCTGAGCCATTGGTGTAAAACGTCGAATGCGTACATCGTTGGTCAACATCAAAATGGGGATGTTGATGCTGGCCAAAAAGTTAGTTAAATCGTTATTAACTTGGTAAGATTCCACATTACGACGACGGAGTTCTTCGTTCGTAGTGCTAAGTTCTTCATTAGTGGCCTGAATTTCTTCTTTGGCTGTCTCTAGTTCTTCGTTGCTACTTTGGAGTTCTTCATTGCTTGACAAAATTTCTTCGTTGGCAACTTTGAGGTCTTGATTGCCATGTTCATGTTCTTGAATGACCGCCTGCAAATATTCTTGAGTCGCGGTTCGTTCCCGAATGGCCGCAGCTAGTTCTTGGCGTAACCGCATATTCTCTTGGACTAAATCTCCTTCAATGTTCGCTAACTCCATAGGAATAGCGTCATTGATGGCTAGTGGCGCATCTTCAAATAGCACCAAGAAATGTTGCTCTTCTGTCCCTGAGGTTTTGAAAGGAATAACGTGTAGATTGATGTTGCTGCTTTTAGTCGGTTTTTTGGCCAATGAATCGCTTGCTGATAGCCGCAGTCCATTTTTGCTGCTTGGTAAATGATTACGCTGTGCTTGATAAATAGCTGTTCGTAGCTCAGTCAATAAGTCTGGCCGCACCAAATTAAATAAATTAAAATTAGCAACCCCAGCCACCAATTTTAGATATCGATCGATTTCGCCACGCAGTTGCAGCACCTGCATTTTGTCATCAACAACCACCCCCACTGGAGCATAGCGATCAAAGATTAATTGATCAACTTTTTTTTGCAACTCCAAATCTGCGGCTGGAGGTGTTACTGACTGACGATTAGCAAGGGCAGCACTGATACTATTACTGGTTTTGACTGGGTAGTTACTGGGAGTAAACAAAAATGTGTGTTTAGCAGTGCTGGGCTTCTTGGTATAAATTCGGTATTTTTTATCGATTAAATTAAACAGGTCAGAATATTGGCCGGTACTTTCAGAGGTGCCTAATAACAAAAAGCCTGTGGGGTTAAGGCTATAGTGAAAGATCGGCATAATGCGCTTTTGCAGCGAATTATCCAAATAAATCAACACGTTACGACAACTGATTAGATCTACATTAGAAAACGGTGGGTCGCTGCCCAAATCTTGCCGAGCAAATACACAAAGCTCTCGCACTGTCTTACTAATATGGTATCCACCCTCTACCGTATGAAAGAAGCGGCGGCGACGTTCTGGCGAGACTGCCACCATTTGGTTTTCGGTATAAATGCCCGATCGAGCTTTGTCGATCGCCAGCTCGCTAATATCGGTAGCAAAAACTTGGATCGGCGGCTGAGTAACTCGTTGAGCCAAAAATTCCAACAGGCAAATGGCGATCGAATACACTTCTTCACCCGTCGAACAACCCGCTACCCAAATCCGAATCGGAAATTCTGCCGACTTATTTTGGCTAATAGTGTGAAAAACCTTGGTTTTCAATAGTTCAAAAGCTTCTGGGTCACGAAAAAAGCTAGTGACATGAATCAAAATTTCTTCATATAGTGCCTTGACTTCGGTGGGATTTATTTGTAAATATGTGGCGTAATCTGGCAACTGTCCTATCTTACATAACAGCATCCGTCGCTGAATTCGTCGATTGATAGTTTTAGATTTATAGTGACTAAAATCTACGCCAGTAGTAGATCGCAATAGCCCAAAAATTGTCGCCAGAGCATCTGGTGTTGCCAATGATTCTGCTGTGGTAAGTAGCGGCAAGGAGCGCGCCAACATGGTATTACGACTAAGATGCACCAATTCTTCCGCAATTTTGTCGGGGGGCAGCACAAAGTCTACATTGCCAGTAGCCACAGCAGAGTTCGGCATACTGTCGAATTTTGCGGTGTTTTCGCATTGGGCAAAAGTCACCCCACCGGCTTCTTTGATTGCCCTAATTCCCAAAGAACCATCTCCATCACCCCCCGATAAAACTACGGCAATCGCTTTGTGTCCTCGATCGGCTGCCAAAGAAATAAAGAAGGCATCTCCGGGCATATATTTACCAAACACTTTCTCTCGGGGTGAGAGTTCTAGCAATCCTGCTACCAAAACCATCTTCGTATTGGGCGGAATTACATAAACCTGATTAGGCTCCACTTTCATGCCATTTTCTACTTCTTTCACCGGCATGGCGGTTGCTCTAGCCAAAATCTCGGTTAACAGGCTTGTGTGGTCAGGAGATAAATGCTGAATAAGCACAAAAGCCATCCCGGTATCAACGGGTAAGTGGCTCAGCAATTGAGTAAATGCTTCTAAGCCCCCAGCAGAAGCCGCTATCCCGACCACCGGGAAAAGGGCTTCGATCGGCAGAGAGGTGGCTAGGTTTGGATCTTGCTGCGCTTCGTCACTCTCGCTCTCGGTAGATTCTATTAGTTGTAGCGGATCAGAAATCATAGAACAATACTACGTTGAAGCAGTAGTTAAAAAAAGCTCGAAAAGTTTTATCAGACAAGTTTTGGAGTTTGTTTTGCGGAACAGTCCAGATCCTAACAGCAATATTGACAATAAAATCTCTATCCATTGGTAGAGATTTTCAATTTTAGTTTTGGCTATCTTATCTTGGGTGAATCGTTGCTTTCTAAGTTGGGGCGCAATGGCTTGGGGGCTTTAAATCGAGTGTTGGGGTTTTTCATCTTGGCGATCGCGGTACAATTAATCGCCGACGGAACTATATCACTTTTTCAGACAGCAGCTCCCCACCTTTTTAACTAATGTTTATGCTTTAACTTTTAAAGCGTATTGAAAGCCATCCAATCTTGAATATTGACAGTCTTGAGCACCGATTCGGCGTGGGCGACCTGGTCGTCACTACCTTTGACCATCAACAAATAGTGTCCTTGCGCCAGTCGGTCATCATAAA
>JAYSRP010000325.1:0-4533 GCA_043721015.1 Synechococcales cyanobacterium
TTGCTAGCCAGCCACCGGCTTTGGCGGTGCCAAATACGCCTCGAAATAAAAACTTGTTAGCAGCTTGCTCAGCTACAAAGCCCGCCGTGCGCACATAGCGGTTGCGGAAAAATGCTTTGCCATCTCGAAAGCCAACTGAACAAATCATGCCATCCCCATCAAAGGGATGTCGTACCGAGACTCCATTGACATCCAGCATGGCGGGGATATTCCGAAACAGTGTTCCGGCTAAATTTAGGGGGATTTCGCCGGTAATATTTTCGATCCAATACTCATATTCATTTTTCTGTGATTGATAGCCCTGTGCCCAATCTTTTTGAGTGTACGCAGTAGTTTTTTCTAGGTTGAGCATGTTGTTAGAGTATGAGATATTTAATTATATTTTTTGTAGTGATTCAGTATCTACAGAGCTGGCTGTTGCTTCCTCTGCTGGTAGCCAACCCAAAAAAATCAGCGGCAGGATGCCACCTAAGTTTGTAATGACTACTAATAGCCACAGTTTGTCAAAGTTGTGCTCATTAATTCCCAGAGCGTGAGTTAGTAAAGCTCCGCCTTCTTGAGATACCAAACCAGCCAAATTCAGCACCGACATCAGCAAAGCAAACAAAGTAGCTTCGATGCCAGCAGGACAGAGACGAGCGGCTAACACCAGCACTGGCATAAAAGTGATTTGTCCCATCACCGTCAAAATCAACGTGTCGCCCAAGCTAAACCATCGATCGTCTATTCCTAGCGCGCGATTGGCATGAGTCACCAACAGCAAAGTCGTCAAACCCAACAGCGAAGACAATACTGTTGTCCAGCCAAAGATTGTCCGAAAAGGCACGGCTTTTAAATAGCGCTGGAAAACCCAAATTCCAATCAGTGAAGCCAAGCTAGAAACTAGCCGTACCCGCCCCAAAAACTCGGGAGTAAAGCCCAGTTCATTGGTCACAAAATAGAAGAAGGAAGATTCCCCTGTGGGAGTACATTGCCACAAAAATACAAATGCCAACGGCATCCAGATCGCCTTTTGGCGCAAGGCCGTCCAGAGCTGCTTGATCTGCCCCTTAGCCTGAGCTACCGCTGATTCTTTTACGATAATTGGCTGTTCATCGATCCAAAAAGCCACCGCCGACACCAGCAGCGGAAATATCGCTGTGACGGCAAAAACAGTTTGCGGCGTAAACTTGCTCAACAGCAGCCCACTGGCATAAGCCGTCAACAAACCACCCAGCGCCGAGGCTCCCCAACAGAGAGACTGCAACGAGCCAGACTTGCTAAGCGATTCACCACGCGCTCTTTCGACAATCAGCGAATCTACTAACACGTCACTGAAAGCCACCGATAAAGAGGTCATGGCGATCGCTAAAGTAGCTAGTCCCGGCGTATGCACAAAAGTCGCCAAACTCAGCCACGCCCCTGCCCCCAACAAGCCCGCCAAGACCAAATAAGGTCTACGCCGATAACCAAATACCGGTAGCCCATCCGAGATAAAACCAAACAGCGGCTTAATGACCCAAGGCAGAGCTGCCACACCCATTAAGGCTGCGACCTGTGCTGGTGACAGTGCCAACTGATCTTTCAGAAAAAAACTGACGGCCAGCTTAGCCAAGCCCAAAACACCCTGCACCCCATAGACCAGCAAAATTGCCATTAGCTCTAGGGTCGGTTCTTGGCCAAACAGCAGCTTACTCCAGCCTGAAGGCGGAGTAAGTTCTAAATTCTGATGCTCCAAAGCATGTAGCTCTGAACTCTGGAGATGATCGGTCTCGGCAGGAGATGTCAGCATTGTGAATATTTGTTGCAATGACACTATTCTGGCACTATTTCCACCATAAGGGTAGTTTGCCCAGTTACCAGTAACTATTTGGGAAGCTATTTAGACCGATTGGATTGATCATTTAAGGCGATCGATACCGAACCCACCACCACCGCTATTGCCCCGGCAATCCCCAAAGGCGTAATTTTTTCGGCATGGAGCGAGAGCCAAGGAGCCAAGATAGACATAGCGACCAAAGTGACGATCGGAGCCATAGCCAGCACCGCGCTCACCCGTGAGGCAGGCCAATGAGCCAAAGATTCGGCAAAAGCTCCGTAGGCCACAAATGTATTTAACCCGGCAAAAATCAACATCCCCCACTGCAAGGTTGACATGGTTAAAACGCTCGCCGGATGAGAAAAAATTCCAAAAATTACCCCACAGCAGCCATAAATTATCCACATAATTTGGCCAGAGCTAAGCTGTTGCAACATTTGCTTTTGCGCCAGTGCATAAATTGCCCAGGTCAAACCAGCAAAAGCCAACATGGCACTGCCCGCCCAATATTTTTCGGTGGCGGCCACTACTGCTAACTGCTGATTAAAAAATCCCACCAAGCCCAAAACCAAAATTCCCAAGCCCACCAACTGCTTATGGCTATAAGTTTCCTTAAAAATCAGCAGACCACCAAAGCCAAAGAATAAGTGAGCTAGCTGAATCAAAACTTCGGCATGGGAGGGCGAAGTAGCTAACAAACCCTTGGTAAAAAATAGGTAATTACAGGTTAAACCGCCGATCGCCACTAGCATTAATACCGGCGAAGTGGCCTGTAATTGTTTGACTGTGGGCAACTGCTTTTTACTAGTCAAATAGCTGCCCAGCAACACAAAAGAACTCAAAAAGCGAAAAGCATTCACCGTGGCAATATCGATCGACTGCAACACTACCCCCAAGGCCAAAGGAATTAATCCCCACAGCAAGACCGTGACGATCGACAAACCTAGGCCAACTTGCCAATTACCGCTAGCAGTATGAAGTTTCAAAACTTAGTGCGAGCGCTGCAATACATAGTCGCCCATCTCAATCAAGGCTGACTTGGAATGAGATGGTGCTAAATCGGTCAATTGCTCTAGGGCTAACCCCACATGCTCTTTGGCCAAAGTCCAAGACTGATCAAAGCCAGTACTGCTATGGATCAGCCCCAAGGCTTTTTCTAAATCGCCTGATTGTTCAAACTCGCCCACAATTAGCTCTGCTAAGCGGGGCTGCTCTTGCATGGCATACAGCACCGGTGCCGTCAAATTGCCCCCTGCCAAATCGGAGCCAGCGGGCTTACCGAGTACTTCTGTGGAGCTAGTAAAGTCCAAAATATCATCCACAATTTGGAATGCCAAACCCAAATGGCGACCATAGAGATACATTTTGTGGCAGGCGGCCTCCGGTAGATCGCTCAAGACAGCGGTAGCTTTGGCGCTGTTGGCTAATAGCGAAGCCGTTTTAAAATAGCTTTTCTCTAAATATGTTTCGATCGACATCTCCGTATCAAAACTGCTCAGGCTCTGCTGAATCTCACCTTCAGCTAAGTCCATAATTACCTGTGAAAGCAGCTTCACCACCGTCAAATTATCTAAATTCGCCAAATACCAAGAAGACTGAGCAAACAAAAAATCGCCAGCTAAAACCGCTACCCGGTTGCCAAACTGGTCATGCACCGTGGGAATCCCCCGCCGGGTCTCCGCTGTATCTAGCACGTCATCATGTACCAGGCTAGCGGTGTGAATCATCTCAGTGATTTCTGCTAACCGCCGATGCCGGGGGGTAATATCTTCGCCCGGTAAAGTCGCACGGGCAATCAATAACACAATCGCTGGTCGAACTCGCTTGCCACCAGCAGAAAAAAGGTGCTCTGCCGCTGCGTAGAGAATGGGATGGCGAGCACCCACCAAGGATTTAAGGTTTTCTGCCAACACTTTCAGATCGGCTTCAACAGGAGCGAAAAGGGATGTCACCGAGTTCATGAGTTACTAGCTGGCTTAATAAGCGTTTACGAAAGTTTACACTTATTTTAAGCTATTTTTCTCAGCCGGGGGGCAGTTCCTAGATTTCTGCTTTCCAGATGCTGCTATAAGCGTAAAGATTCTACCGGAATATGTTGGACATAAGGACGATTTGGCAACCAATTGGTCGCCAAATCTGCAAAGTCAGGAGCTGAGCCGCTGACATAAAAACTGGTTTCACCCAATAAATTGGGGTTGGCTTGGATGCCTTCACCAGCTAAGACTTGTGCTGTTTCGATGATGGCAGCTTCAGCGGGGTTTACGTAGGTGACATGGGGAGGCAAAATCTGCTGAAATACCCGTTTGAGGTGGGGGTAATGAGTGCAGCCAAAAACCAGGGTATCAATCTCTCGATCGATCAACGGCTGCAAATATTCTTCGGCAGCCTCCATCATTGCTGGGGAATCGATTTGGTTCTTTTCAATCAAGGGCACAAACTTCGGGCAAGCAATTTCCCAAACCTGAGCATCGGAGGCGCAGCGCCAAATTTCGTTGCTATAAGCCTGACTTTTAACGGTGGCATGAGTGGCCATAATGCCAATTCTCGATCCGGCCTGTACTGCTGCTCTCGCCCCTGGTCGTACTACTCCGACGATCGGAAAGTCAAACTCGCCTTTCACTAAATCCATGGCTAGAGCAGAGCCGGTACTACAAGCCATGATCGCCATTTTTACATCTTTCTTGGCCATCATGTGCAAAATTTCGCGCACAAAAGTGACGATTTCGGCGGGTTCT